>WTIB01000244.1:2195-4944 GCA_011522905.1 Crocinitomicaceae bacterium
CTGAGGATTATGAGGAGTTGCGCTACTCAATGGAGAAGCTTCAATTGAATGATTCCTCACTTGTTTTTGAGCCCGAATCATCAGCAGCCTTGGGATTTGGTTTTAGGTGTGGTTTTTTAGGAATGTTGCACATGGAGATTATTCAAGAAAGACTTGACAGGGAATTCAATATGACCGTAATTACCACAGTTCCTAACGTTTCGTATAAGTCCTACCTCAAGAAAAACCCGGATGAAATCATCGTGGTGAACAATCCTTCAGAACTCCCGGACCCAGCAGGAATGGAAAGAATTGAGGAGCCATATATAAAAGCCCAAGTGATTACCAAAACAGAGTATGTTGGGGCAATTATGACTTTATGTATTGAAAAAAGAGGGGAACTAAAAAATCAAGTTTATTTGACTCAAGACCGGGTGGAAATCACTTTTGAAATGCCGCTAGCTGAAATTGTTTTCGATTTTTATGATCGACTTAAATCTGTTTCAAGGGGATATGCGTCATTTGACTATCACCCAATTGGTTATCGAGCTTCTGATCTTATAAAAATGGATTTATTGCTCAATGCGGAACAGGTTGATGCTTTGTCCGCGCTTGTTCACAGGAGTAATGCCTTTGATCTCGGAAAAAGAATATGCCTAAAGCTTAAGGAATTAATTCCTCGCCAACAATTTGAAATACCAGTTCAAGCCGCCATTGGCGCTAAAGTTATCGCAAGGGAAACCATAAAGGCATTAAGAAAAGATGTTACGGCTAAGTGTTATGGTGGAGACATTACGCGGAAAAGAAAATTATTAGAAAAACAAAAAGCAGGAAAGAAAAGAATGCGACAAGTTGGTAAAGTTGAAGTCCCTCAAGAAGCATTTTTAGCTGTTTTGAAATTAAATGACTAAAATTGAAATTATGTTGGTACATGCACATTCAGGTTTGAGATGGTTGGTTTTAGGATTGCTCATTTATGCAATTTACAATGCCTTTGCGAACAAAAGAAGCTATGAAAAGAAAGATAAAATGATCAATTTATTTGCCATGATTTCTCTTCATATTCAGCTTTTATTGGGCTTGATTTTATATTACACTTCTGGGAATGTTTCTTTTGAAGAAGGATGGATGAAGAATCCAATTACAAGATTTTATGGAATGGAACATTTAATAGGCATGCTTATTGCCATCATCCTTGTAACGGTTGGTCGGAAAATGGCAGAAAAGCAAGGAAGCCCTGAACAGAAGAATAAAAAAATTCTACTATGGTATTCGATTGCCTTGGTTTTAATTTTGGCCTCTATTCCTTGGCCATTTAGAGAAGCGCTGAACGGTTCATGGTTTTAAAATCTTTTCTTTTCGGATTGGTACTTCTGAGTGTGGCCTGTTCTGATAATTCTCAAGAACCATTAACCGGTACACCCATGGAAAAGGGAGGGCAGCTTTATCAAATCCACTGCGCTAGATGTCATGGTTCCGACGGAGCCAAGGGCGCAAGTGGAGCCAAAAACCTGAAGGACAGCCGGTTATCGAAGGCAGAAATCATGTACATTATTTCTAACGGAAAAGGAGTGATGCCTTCATATAAAAACACCATTAAAGGAGACTCGAGCATCATCTGGCTGACAGATTATGTTCAAGCTTTAAGAAAATAAATGGCGAAAGCAAAACTAAAAATTGAGAAACAAAATGAAGGTTGCATAATCGTGGGTGTTGCCCACTCTGGACTTTCAGAGGAAATTGCTTTTGAGCATTTAGACGAATTGGAATTCCTTGCGACCACAGCTGGCGCACTTACCAAAAAGCAATTTTTACAAAAACTATCTGTACCTAATCCAAAAACATATGTGGGTACAGGAAAGCTCAACGAAATCAAAGAATATATAGGATTACATCATATTGATTTGGTCATATTTGACGATGAGCTTTCGCCCTCTCAACTTCGCAATATTGAGAGAGAATTGAAATGTAAAATTCTTGACCGAACCATACTTATATTGGATATTTTCGCAAGTCGAGCCATGACATTTCATGCCAAAACTCAAGTCGAGCTTGCACAGCTTCAGTACATGTTACCTCGATTAACAAGAATGTGGACGCATCTTGAGCGGCAAAAAGGAGGGATTGGAATGCGTGGACCTGGAGAATCGCAAATTGAAACGGACCGACGAATCATCGGGCAGAGAATATCCTTAATGAAGGAGCGCCTAAAAGATATAGACAAGCAGATGCATACGCAACGGGGAAATAGAGGACAGCTCGTACGTGTTGCATTAGTGGGATATACAAATGTGGGTAAAAGTACCTTAATGAATGTTCTATCAAAGTCTAAAGTTTTTGCAGAAAACAAGCTTTTTGCCACTCTCGATACCACCGTAAGAAAGGTAGTATTAGGTAACTTGCCAATGCTGCTTACTGATACGGTTGGCTTTATTAGAAAGCTACCTAAACAGCTGATGGAATCTTTTAAATCGACATTGGATGAGGTTCGAGAGGCGGATATTTTGGTCCATGTTTTGGACATTTCTCATCCCAACTTTGAAGATCATTTTCGAGTGGTTAATGAAACCCTAACCGAAATTGATAAGGAAGAAAAACCCACCATAGTCGTCTTCAATAAAATTGACGCATATAAAGCCCCTGAAAACGAACTTGATGATCCCGAAGGATTCTCTTCAATTGAGTTATTGAAGAAATCATGGATGTCAAAGCTTGGCTCTAAAAAAGCCATTTTTATTTCTGCTCAAAAAAAGCAAAATATGGAAGAGCT
>WTIB01000244.1:5044-9391 GCA_011522905.1 Crocinitomicaceae bacterium
TTTTCTTCAATTTTTTTTCTCTTCCCCAGGAAAAGGGCTCCCGAAAGAGCCGCTAGTCCCGCGGACATATGAACAACAGTACCTCCGGCAAAATCAATCACCCCCCATTTTCTAAAAAGACCCTCAGGATGCCAGGTCATGTGGGCTAAGGGGGAGTAGATTAAAAGTGTAAAAAGAAGCATAAACAAAATATAGCTTCGGAATCGAATTCTTTCTGCAAAACTTCCGGATATTAGTGCAGGTGTAATAATGGCAAATTTCAGTTGGAATAGGGCAAAAAGGAGAAAGGGAATGCTCGACCCAAACTCAGGGTGTGGAGACAAGGTTACATTATCAAAATTCATATAAGTTCTTGGGTCTCCAATGATGCCATAAAAACTATCTCCAAAGGCGAGACTAAAGCCAATAAAAACCCATACAACACTTATTACTCCTAGTGCGACAAAACTTTGAAGCATTGTGGAGATGATATTTTTTACATTCACCATCCCTCCATAAAAGAAGGCAAGGCCGGGCGTCATCAACAGTACAAAAGCGCTGGCAACAATCATCCATGCAGTGTCTCCACTATCTATGGGAAGATTATTTTCTGAGTAATCGTAAGCTTTATTACCCAAGAGTATGATACAAACGACGACAGCAAGAACTATAAAATTTAGCTTGCTTCCCAAGCGGTTTTTCATATCCCTACTCTTTGGTAATTTTATATCTATAGAGACTCAAAAACTCAATAAAGTCCGAATAGTTTTCTTTGGTGATGGTAGATTCACTAGACTCATTATTAAAATAATCATCTAAGACTTTTTCGGATAGACATTTTTTAACGGCCTGAGGGACAACATAATGAGAGTCTTTCGTTTGTCTTATTTCGTTAAGAGATCTTTTTTTCTGGGTATACATAAGCATGAGTTAATATGGTTAAAACAAACTTAGTGTATAAATGACACTTAGGCAAGAAAAAAGAAAAAACTTTTACGAAAAAATTTAAAATTGCCTTCAAAAATTTCATTGCTGCTTACAGTAAATCAGAATTGAATTCAGAGGATGATTCTATTTTTACCAGAACGCTATGATATGCAGCGTACCATCGCTTGCCATGATTCTTTGCAGCCTTATGTCGGGAGTTAATTCTCCATTCGTTAATGGCTTTTAATGAGTTCCAATAGCTAATAAAAATGGTTCTACCATCATTATTGGTAACGGATTCATAACCTAAATAACCTTCAAGATGTCCAACGAGGCCAAGCGTTTCTTCGTCCATTTCTTTATAGCCCTCATGGTTATCTGACTTTAAGTAGCTGAAAATATTGGCATATTTAGCTCCAGGAAATCTTTCATGATTCATTGACTTTGATCGAGCTTTCGGACCATTGTGAGAATCGTGGCAAGTGCAACGGTTTCGCCTGTCTCGTCATACACATCTACCAAGAAACGAACAATTCCTTTTGCAATATCATCATCACTTCGTTTTTCCTGATCTAGTTTTTCTTTCACTGTAAAACGAACTCCGATTGTTGTCCCTGGATAAACGGGCTTGATGAAACGAGCTTCATCTAGTCCGTAATTGAGTAGAACAGGACCTTTTTTCGGGTCAACAAACAATCCCGCAGCCTTTGAAAGGATGAAATAACCATGGGCAACCCTCTGCTCGAAAATTGTTCCATCAAGTGAGGTGGCATCCATATGCGCATAAAAATTATCTCCAGAAACATTTGCAAAGTTGACGATGTCAGCATCCGTTACAGTATGCTTGTGCGTAAACACTGTTTCTCCCACTACAAGCTCTTCAAAATGTTTTCTGAACACATGTGGGTTGGCTTCAGGTGTTGCTGCACCTATTTGAAACTGTTGTGTTATCTCCGTAATAGTTGAAGGGTGTCCTTGTATTGCTGTTCGCTGCAAATAGTGCAAAATACCTCTTTTACCACCCATTTCTTCTCCACCACCAGCACGTCCAGGACCTCCATGCGTAAGTAAAGGCATTGGAGAACCATGCCCGGTACTTTCCTTTGCACAATCTTTATTTAAAACCAGAATTCTTCCATGCATACTCGCAGCACCAATTACATATTCACGAGCTTCTTTGTCATCTGGTGTGACGATGGACGAAACTAAAGATCCTTTTCCCATTTTTGCCAAAGTGACGGCCTCATCAATATTTTTGTATGGCATTATGGTTGATACTGGTCCAAAAGCTTCAACTTCATGGCAATCTGTTTTATTGAAGGGATCGTTGTTTCTAAATAGTACAGGAGAGAAAAATGCACCGAGCTTTTTGTCCGCTCCAAAAACTTCGAATCCGTCCAGATCACCAAAAACCATTTCTTGGGTTTTGGAAAGAAGCTCAACATTTTCTCTAACCCTTTCTACCTGAGTTTTGGTAGCAAGAGCACCCATTCTCACCTCTTTATTGGATGGATCTCCTATTACAGTTTTGGATAATTTTTCAGAAATGGCTTTTTCCACTTCGTCAATGAGATCTTCAGGAACGATGATTCGCCGAACAGCCGTACATTTTTGACCTGTCTTTATGGTTATTTCCTTAACACATTCTTTTACAAACAGGTCAAATTCAACCGTTCCAGGTACAGCCTTTGTACCTAAAATACTTGCATTCAGTGAGTCCGCTTCTAAATTAAATGAGACACTTTCTTCGGTGATTAAAGGAAGAGACTTTAGAATCTTTCCAGTACTTGCACTTCCCGTAAAAGTAACTGTATCCCGGCAATCAACATGATCAATAATACCACGACCGAGACCGCATACCAATTGAAGCGAGCCTTCAGGAAGAATTTTTGAAGCAATAATATCTCTCACCATGACTTCCGTCAAATAACAAGTAAATTCGGAAGGCTTAACAAGTGCTGGAACACCTGCCATTAGGTTCACTGCAATTTTTTCCAGCATTCCCCAAATCGGAAAATTAAAGGCATTGATGTGAACGGCAACTCCTTCTTTTGGCACCATGATGTGGTGACCAATAAAACTTCCACCTTTTGACAATGGAGCGGCAACTCCATCCACATAATAAGGCAAATCTGGAAATTGCTTTCTGAGAGATGCATTGGCAAATAAATTTCCTATTCCGCCTTCAATATCAATCCAGGAATCGACTTTAGTAGCACCAGTCCACGAACTTACTTCGTAATAACGGTCTTTTCTTTCTAATAGATAAAAAGCCAATGCCTTTAACATTCGCCCTCTCTCTTGAAAGGTCATTTTTCTTAATGCAGGACCACCAACAGAGCGCCCATACTCAAGTACAGATTTATAATCAATTCCTTTACTAGAAACCTCTCCAATGAGGTCTCCATTTATTGCATTGAAAAGTTTGGTTTCTGAGCCGTCTCCACTGACCCAATTTCCCTGTATATAATTTTGATATTGCTTCATATTGGTACTATTAATCAAAAAAGCTGCAATTTAATTGTCAGTGATCATGAAGAAAATGAGCACAAAAAAACCTATTAAAAAAGATTAGTCGAGATCTTATTTACAGGCTTTGTATTCTTTTTTAAACTCATTTTGATCTTCTCTCGAAAGTTCTTCAAAAGCGGCATCGCAGTCAGCAGCAACTGTACTATCTGCTTTTGCGCCAAGCAAATCATTTTCCCTACAATCACATGCACTAGGCGCTCCACATGAATATAAGATTGCTATAATCACACTACAAATCGAGAGATAAAAAGACTTTTTATATAATATTTTCATTGAGCAAATTTTTGTAAAGAAACAAAAAATGATTTGATTTAAAAAGCACCATTGAGCCAACGAATCAAATCATTTCCATTAGCATAGATCATTAAGCCTAGTAATAAAAAGATACCCACATATTGAGCAATCTCTAAGACTCTTTGCGGAGCCTCCTTGCCTGTAATCATTTCATAAATCAAAAAGACCACGTGTCCCCCATCTAACGCTGGGATTGGTAGAATATTCATGAAAGCCAAAATAATTGACAATAGAGCAGTGTTTAACCAGAATGCTTGCCAGTCCCAAGCAGGTGGAAACATATTTCCAATGGCCGCAAAACCACCAATTGAACCAGCACCCTTTTTGGTGAAAATAAATTTAAATTGAGCGATATAATCTGTAAGGGTATTGATGCCATATGCAGAGCCTCGAGATACACTTTCAAAGAACGAATATGATTTAGATTCAATTGCACTTGAGTCTTCGATTGATCCCATAGCTACCTCAAATCCAATTTTCCCTTCTTTATCTACTGCCGAATCTAATGATAGTGTGTCCATGGACCCTGAGCTGTTTTTTCTCAATACTCCGATTTGTACCTTTTTACCTTTATTTTCATAAAGTGACTTTTGAATCTCGTCAAAATAAGTGACC
>WTIB01000244.1:9491-13858 GCA_011522905.1 Crocinitomicaceae bacterium
AATTCCCATGGTTCAGCCGGTTTTTCCATTTGTTCTTTATCCATGGACTCATCAATCATCCCTGCAATTTTAACATAGCCTCCTAAGGGAAGCCATCCAACACCCCATTCCGTAGTGCTTTCATCTTCTTTCCATTCTTCGGGAGAGCTTTTTGAAAACCAAGAATATTTCTTTTCTCCCTTCACGTTTTTGTACCTAAATAAAGAGAGCCAAGGGTTGAAAAACAAGTAGAATTTTTCGATTCGTGTTTTGAATAATTTGGCAGGAATGAAATGCCCTAATTCATGCAGTGTAACCAATATAGCAAGCGACAAAAACAATTGAGCCGCCTTAATCCAAATATCCATTTTTTAAAAATTGAGACACAAAGATATAACTATTCGCGAGGTGCAATGCTATATAAGTTCTTGCTTTAACAATTATTATCAGTGGGCTTCGAGCCAATTCTCAGCGATTTTATATTCAACATCTAATGGCACGATTAAATCCACAGCATTTTCCATATTGTGCTTTACAAGCGCTTCTAGTTTGGTGGTTTCTTCATTATGGACGTCAAATATAAGTTCATCGTGTACCTGAAGTATCATTTTGGATTGAAGATTTTCCTTTTCTATTTCTCTTTGCACCTTAATCATGGCCATTTTAATGATGTCTGCCGCAGAGCCTTGTATGGGAGCATTGATTGCATTCCTCTCTGCATATCCGCGCACGATGGCATTTGAGCTATTGATATCCGGAAGATATCGTCTTCTCTTTAATATCGTTTCGACATAACCTTTATCTCTGGAATGAGCCACTACATTTTCCATGTATTTTTTAATGGTTGGATATTCTTCAAAATAACTGTCAATAATTGACTTTGCCTCTTTTCTCGGAATCCCAAGATTTTGAGATAAACCGAATGCAGACTGCCCATAAATGATTCCAAAGTTTACCGCTTTTGCTTGTGAGCGTTGCTCTCGACTCACGTCGTTAACAGGAGTTTTAAACACCTTTGCCGCAGTTGCAGTGTGAATATCTACCCCATTTGAAAAAGCCTCAATCATGGCTTTGTCTTTGCTGAGGGCCGCAATAATCCTTAGTTCGATTTGCGAATAGTCAACAGCCATTAATTGGTGCTTATCATCCCTGGACACAAAAGCCTTTCGAATCTCTCGCCCTTTTGCAGAACGAATGGGAATATTCTGCAAATTGGGGTTATTCGAACTTAGGCGGCCCGTCGCGGTAACTGTTTGCATGAAGTGGGTATGTATACGTCCGTCTGAAGGGTCACATAATTCAGGCAATGGATCGATATAAGTGCTCTTCAGTTTTTTTAACTGTCGGTACTCTAAAATACTTTCAACAATTGCATGGTCTTTTCGATGTTTAAGCAATACGTCTTCTGAAGTTGCGTATTGTCCACTTTTGGTTTTTTTTGCTTTTGCAGATATTTTTAATTTATCAAAAAGAATCTCTCCCAATTGTCGGGGAGAATCAATGTTGAATTCCACACCCGCCATTTTTATAATATTTTCAGTCAATCTTATGAGGTCTTTTTCGACCGATTGTCCAAAATTATTTAAGGCAACAACATCTAGATTGATACCTTCATTTTCCATGTTTTTTAAGACAAACATTAAAGGCATTTCTACATCGTAAAATAAATTTTTGAGATGAGGTTCTTCAATTTGCTTTTCAAAGAGCTTTTTCAAACGAAAAGTAATGTCTGCGTCCTCGCAAGCATAATCGCAGACCTGCTCCGGACTAAGGTCTTTCATGCTTTTTTGATTTTTACCTTTCTTACCAATAAGATCCACAATGGATATGGTCTTGTAATCCAGATAAAATTCTGCTAAAAAATCCATGCTTTGCCTTGCCTCAGGATTAATGAGGTAATGGGCGATCATGGTATCAAAACAATTCTTTGAAACCTCAATACCGTAACGATTTAAAACCTTCAAATCATATTTTAAGTTGTGACCAATTTTTAAAATATTTTCATTCAAAAAAAGGTCCTTAAATAACTGAATGCGATTTTCACTAACGTCTTTGCTTTCAGGTAAAGGAACATAATACGCTTCTTTTTCTTTAAAGCAAAAAGAGATACCAACCAGTTCGGCATGCCTAGCTTCAATCGATGAGGTTTCTGTATCAAAACAAAATTCTTTTTGATCATTTAATAAAGAAACGAGTTTTTCAATTTGCTCTTCGTCGTTCACTAAATGATATTTTGCATTTTCAGTGACAATGGTTTTTAAGCTCGAGGTTGCTTTTGGCTCTGAGGGCTCAATCATACTTTGAACTCCAAATAAATCCAGCTGACCCGTGGTTGAGGTTGCCATTTTGCCTTCTTTTTGATTCTCGTTAGTGTCTTTTTTAATCGTGTCAATTTCCTCTCCAAGAACACGTTTAGCAAGATTACGAAACTCTAGCTCAGTAAAGATAGTTTTGATTTTATCCCGATTGAACTCCTTTAGTAAAAGCTTGGTTTCATTAAACTCTATGTCAATATCTGTTATTATGGTAGCCAACTTTTTTGACATTAAACCTTGCTCCTGAAAGTTGATGACATTTTCTTTTTGCTTGCCTTTAAGGTCTTCCACGTTTTCAAAAATACCCTCCATTGAGCCATACTTCGAAATAAGAAGTTTTGACGTTTTTTCTCCTATACCAGGGATTCCAGGGATATTGTCTGAGGCATCTCCCCATAATCCTAAAATATCAATGACCTGTGTAGGGCTAGTAACTTGAAACTTCTCACAAACCTCTTTTACACCTAATATTTGAGGAGGAGCGCCCCCTCTACCAGGTTTATATATGAAGGTTGACGGCGTAACCAATTGAGCATAATCTTTGTCTGGCGTCATCATATATGTTGTAAAACCTTTTTTTTCCGCCAAGACACTTAATGTACCCACCACATCATCTGCCTCATAGCCCGCAACCTCTATAACTTCGATATTAAACGCCTGTATAAGCTCTTTTATTCGAGGAATCATGGACCGAATATCTTCGGGCATTTCCTCCCTATTAGACTTGTATTCTTGATAATCTTCTTGTCGCTGTACAGATCCTCCAGGGGGGTCAAATACCACCGCAATATGAGATGGTTTTTCATTTTTAATAATGTCAATCAAGACATTTGTAAACCCAAAAGCGGCGGAGGTATTTTCACCTAAAGAATTGATTCTGGGATTTTTTGAAAAGGCAAAGTAGGCACGATAAATTAAAGCATAAGCATCAAGGAGAAACAGCTTTTTTTCGGTATCTGCAGATAGCATTAGTTTTTAAAATTTAAAAAACGCGTAGAGGTTTTTAGTGATTCGTTAATTGGAATTTTTCTTTTAAAGATACCCATTCCTACTTGAACTTCACCAACAAACTTTATGTCAACAGAATCTTTGAAAGAAAGCGTGGTGAGCTGAATTAAAGCACCTCTTTCGGTTCTGGCGTTTACAGGCGCAGAAACCGCTGTGGTACGTTTTCTTTTAAGTACTATTTTTTCAGTGTTTGAAAGCTCCCCTAGTTTTTTCCCTTGCACAAAGACATCTACAGTTGATGGATGAAATTTAAGCTTACTTTTATTCGGGTTTTTAATGCTTACGTTAACTGTAAAATTCATTTTACCCGGGCTCATTTTAAAGTCAGAAATGCCCTCAAATGATTCCATTTCGGGAGCCTTGAAAGTAGAGCAAGCCGATATAATAATAATTATTCCAGCTGAAAAAATCTTTTTCATTTTAATTTGACAGTTTAGAAAATGACTCGAAAAAGTAGGGTATAGTTTCTATTCCCTTGAAAAAATTAAAAACACCATAATGTTCGTTTGGCGAATGGATGGCATCGCTATCTAGACCAAAACCCATGAGAACGGTTTTTAACCCCAATTCTTTTTCGAACATAGCCACTATAGGAATGCTCCCTCCGCTTCTTACAGGTATCGGTTTCTTGCCAAAAGATTTTTCATATGCTTCGCTTGCAGCGAGATATCCTATGGAGTCGACTGGTGTTACTGCAGGTTCCCCTCCGTGGTGCGGTGTTACCTTTACTTTTACCCCTTCTGGTGCAAGAGAAGAAAAATATTCCGTAAATAGATTTGTAATTTCTTCAGGGTCTTGATTTGGAACCAGCCTCATTGAAATTTTAGCATAAGCCTTTGATGGAATTACAGTTTTAGCCCCTTCACCTGTATATCCTCCCCAAATTCCATTTACATCTAAAGATGGTCGTATTGAGCCTCTTTCCATAGTTGTATATCCTTTTTCTCCATGGACATTTTCAATATCAATAGACTTGCAATAATCCTCCCTTGAAAAAGGGGCCTTTCCCATCTCTGACCTTTCTTTTTCAGACAAGTTTTCTACACGGTCATAAAACCCAGGAAT
>WTIB01000244.1:13958-15435 GCA_011522905.1 Crocinitomicaceae bacterium
CCTTAACATGCATAAACATTTGCCCTTTATCATCACAGGCTCCTCTCGCAAAAATGGCTCCGTTTGGATGAAGCGCCGTTTTTTTGATTACAGGATTAAAAGGGTCGGAATCCCACAATTCCAAAGGGTCTGCAGGTTGGACATCGTAATGACCATAAACTAAAACCGTTGGCCAGGAAGGGTTTTCTATTTTCTCTCCATACACAATAGGGTGACCGGCTGTGGGAAAGACCGTAACGTTAGATAAACCTATTTTTTTTAAATTTTCCGAAAGCATATCGGCGCATTTTTGTACGTCTTCACTAAAGGATGAATCTGCGGAAATTGAAGGAACCCTCAAAAGCTCCATAAGTTCATCTAAAAAACGCTCCTTGTTTTCATTAATAAATGCCTGTGTATTGTTCATTGTGTAAGAAATTTAGAGGTGCAAAATAATGCTTTTTTTTTAGTAGTGAATATTTGCTTATTTTTGCATGCAACTTAACGGATTTTATAGTAGTCTTTATTTATACTTACCTATTATCTAACCAGAATTGAAATTGAAGTTACCTTATTTGATTTTCGCCTTTATTTTGTGCATCCATACTTCCTATGCTCAAATGACAGTTAATTCTGGCTTTACTCCATTGGAATATGTTCAGGCTTTGGTTGGCCCAGGAATTACAGTATCAAATGTTGTAATGACCAATAATTCTGCAAATCAAATTGGAATTTTTGATGGTCAAAATTCAAATATTGGATTTAATTCAGGAGTGGTTATGGCCGCAGGTCCTGTAAATGGCCTTGTTGGTAATGCTGGAATGGCAGATGCTGGTCAGCCAGGTAATGGACAAACGGATGCTGACCTCTTAACAATAGCCCAATCTGTGACTTCAAATCCGTCGGCTGGATTAATAAGTTCGGTCAATGATGTGATCAGTTTAGAATTTGATTTCGTTCCTTCATCAAATGTTGCTTCTTTCAATTTTGTTTTTTCTTCAGATGAATATACGGCATGGATCAACAGCACCTTTAATGATGTATTTGCCTTTTTTGTAAGTGGGCCCGGAATAACAGGGCCATTTAACGCACCACCAGGATTTCCAGGGGGCGCACAGAATGTCGCTTTAGTTCCAGGAACAAATACGCCTATAACAATTAGCACCATTTATCCAGCAGGGGTTCCAGGTGAACCGCCCGCGGGATTGAATCCCCAGTTGTATGTGAGCAACGCTGGAGGAACAACTCATACACATAATGGTTTTACCGTGCCCATTCCTATAGAACTCAATGTACAATGTGGAGAAACCTATCATTTTCGCTTTGCTATTGGAGACGGTAGTGATACCTATTTAAATACAGCTGTTTTTTTAGAAGCTGGAAGTTTTGTTTCTGATGCGGTAGATGTAACGGTGGCAACGGTTTCGGGAGATTCAACGATTGTTGAAGGATGCACCGATGCCAATTTCATTTTTACAAGACCTGAGGGAGAAACAGG
>WTIB01000103.1 GCA_011522905.1 Crocinitomicaceae bacterium
AGATGGGAGTCAGGTAAAGAGGTGAGCGGATATTCTGTTTCAAAATATAGTGCTGAAAAGGAGGTGTTTCGTGGAGAGGCAGAGGGACTGAATTGCTCTATTGTAAATCCATGTATCATACTTGGACCTGGCAATTGGCACAGGAGCTCATTAACGCTCCTCAAGACTGGGAGTAGTGGCTTACGTTTTTATCCACCTGGCGCAAACGCCATTGTGGATGTTCGAGACGTATCGACCATAGTATTAAAATTGCTTGATTCAGAAGAATCAGGTGAAAAATACTTGGTTACAGGCCATAACATTTCATTTGAAGGTTTATTTACCACTATAGGTAAAGCATTTAATAAGCCTGCACCTAATAAAAAGTTAAATAAGTTCTTCGCGCATGCTGCTGCTTACATTGTTGAGAACCTTTATAGAGTTTTTAGAAAAAGGAGCCCTATTTCTATTGAAAGTATACAATCTGCATACAAAACCCTTGAATATTCTAATGAAAAAGTCAAAAAGAGATTTGACTATAATTTTTATTCCATCGAAGACACCATCGAAAATGCTTTACTAGGGAGGTTTAAATGACTAGAATTAAACTCATCAAAAATAAGGATGCTTTGTTACAAGTCATTTTGGTTGTAATTTATTTCGTTGGAATAATTGGTTTTTCGCAAGCTAAATTTAGAGACACGCTTCTTCCTGCGTCCGGAGTTGTTTTGTACTTATCTACACTGGCCATTGCCCTGGCAAGTAAAAACAAAACTAAATTTATAGTCTTTATGTCTATCGCATTCCTTATTGGTTTTGGTGCAGAAGTAATAGGGGTGAATACGGCATACCTATTTGGAAATTATGTTTATGGAGTAAACTTAGGTCCTAAGCTATTAAATGTTTCCATTGTCATTGGTTTATTGTGGGGGGTGTTGGCTCTTGGTGCGGCATCAATGGTCGATCAAATATCCCTTTTCGGTAGATGGAAAGTATTTTTTGGAGCAGCAATCATGCTTGGTGTAGATTTAATAATGGAGCCCGTTGCGATCGCTAATCAATTTTGGTCTTGGGAAGGTGGGGATGTTCCATTATACAATTATGTTTGTTGGTTTTTGGTTGCCATACTCTTGCAGCTTATACTCCGGAAATTTAAACTAAATGAAAAAAATAAGGTTTACAATACGTTACTCATTCTAATGGTTGTATTTTTTGGTTTTTTAAATTTGTATTGAGATGATTGTATTAGGACCCTTAATTTTGATATTGTCCTTTTTTGGAATGGAATTCATGGCTTGGTTTACCCATAAATTTGTCATGCATGGATTCATGTGGAAGTTTCACAGAGATCACCACCAGGTTGAAGAGGGTTTTTTTGAACGAAATGATGTGTTTTTTATGATTTATGCCATTCCCTCATGGTTGTTAATCATGCTTGGTTCAATGAATGGGTATTGGATTCCTGTATGGATAGGATTTGGAATAGCGCTTTACGGTCTAGCATATTTCTTAGTTCATGACGTGTATATTCACCGAAGACTTAAATGGTTTAGAGATGTTGATCATCCCTATTTTTATGCGATAAGAAAAGCACATAAGGTACACCACAAACATCTAGGAAAGGAACACGGCGAGTGCTTTGGGATGCTTATTGTTCCTAGAAAGTTTTATCTCGAGGCAAAAAAAGCGTATTTGCTCAAAAAGAAAAATAAATGAGTCTCTATTTACTCTTAATGATTTTTTCTTTTGGTTCTTGTTTGGTGCTTAGCTTTGACCGAAAGGTGGCCTTTTACAAAAACATTAGATTTCTTGGTCCAGCTATTATTGCTGTGGCTATTCCTTTTTTAATTTGGGATCAAATTTTTACAGATTACGGTGTATGGGGGTTTAATGAAGACTACCTTCAGGGTTTTTATATTGGCAAACTACCAATTGAGGAGATCTTGTTCTTCTTTTTTATACCGTATTGCTGTTTGTTCATCTATGAGGTGTTAATTGCTTATTACCCAAATGCTTCATTACATAGGTTGACTATGGCAATTTCCATTTTTCTTGTTCTTTCAGGTGTTTTAATGGCCCTTACGCATCTCAATCAATGGTATACATTATCCGCTTGCTCTTTAACGGTATTGATTGTCATTTTTGTAATTAAACAGAAATATATTTGGTACCCTCGAGCAATCTTTGCTTTTGTGGTAGCCCTTATTCCTTTTTTTGTGGTTAATGGAATTCTAACTGGGGTTGCAACCGAAGAACCTATTGTGTGGTATAATGATTCGCACAACACGGGTATTCGATTACTCACAATTCCGCTTGAGGATGTTTTTTATAATTTTTCTTTATTAATACCGATTATCGGCATCTATCACTTTTTGAAAACCCGCTCGTTCCAAGGCTCAAAATAATACACAACACGGGGTTCAATTCTTTTTACCGTTTCAAGGAATTTCCAAGTAGATAATTTTTATTTTCGTATCCATGTCTAAGAATGTTGACAAATACAGTAAACGTGGCGTCCGAACGAGCTACGCTTCCACGGTAATTGGAATCTCACTTGTTCTTTTTATGATTGGCCTCATTTTAGGTGGTGTTCTAGGTATTAGAGAATTTGAAAAACAGGTTAAGGAAAGCATTCGAGCAGATATTTTTTTTAATCCAGCAATGAATGAAACAGACATCAAGCTGATTGAAATAGAACTCAAGCAATGGCCTGAATTTAGCGATGTACATTTTGTCTCTCCTGAGCTTGCGATGCAAGATTTTGGCGGGGTGGGGACTTCAAAGGAAGAAATGCTTGAGATTCTTGATGGAGAGAACCCAATTCCACCAACCATAGTTTTTAGTCCAATTGAAAAGCTGGCAGATAAGAAGGGCATGGATTTGATTAGGGAAAAACTGATGGAATCATTCAGTAGTCAAATTGAAGAGGTTAGCTATAATGAGAATAGTGTGAAAGATGTGAACATGGGTTTTCAGCAATTCATCTATTTGTTGTTGGGGGTTGCTCTTTTACTTGTTGTAATCGCTGTGGCGATGATCAATAATACCATACGGCTGGCACTTTACTCGAAGAGATTTACCATTAAAACGATGCAGCTTGTAGGGGCAAAAGGCTCTTTTATTAGGAGACCTTTTTTATGGCAAGCTATTTTACAGGGGGTCATTTCTGCCATCATCGGGATGTTTATATTGGTGACTGTATTTTATGCTTCAAATAATATGTTTGATACTTTTGAAATCACATTTAGCCAAGGATCATTTCTTATTTTGGCTTCATCCTTATTGACGCTGGGTATATTTATTACGGTTTTGTCTACTTGGTTTGCATTAAACAAGTATCTTCGTATGAGTTTAGATGACTTATATTCTTGAAAATGAAAAAAGCAAATAAGCAAATAACAGAGGAAAAGAAAGACCCAATTTATCACTTTGGGTTTAATAAGGACAATTATAAATGGCTTTTTATTGGTCTTGGAATTAATGTTCTTGGCTTTCTTCTCATGATAGGTGGGGGTGCAGATTCTCCAGAAAAATTTGATGGTGATGCTTTGTTTAGTCATACACGCATTACTCTAGCCCCAATACTTATTTTGATAGGTTATGGAGTTATTCTATACGCCATCATGAAACCAAACAAAAAGAACTCAAATCCTGAATAGGTTGAGTACAAGTATTCATGACTTTTATTGAAGCCATTATTTTAGCGATTATTGAAGGTCTGACGGAGTTCCTTCCTGTGTCTTCAACAGGACATATGATTATTGCTTCTACTTTTATGGGGAATGCTTCGGATTCTTTTGTCAAGCTTTTCACCGTTGCGATTCAGTTTGGAGCGATTCTTTCAGTGGTTTTGGTATATTTTAAAAAATTCATAAAATCCATCAATTTTTACGTGCTGCTTTTTGTGGCATTTTTGCCCACGGGAATAATAGGCTTATCTTTAAAAAGCTATGTAGATGCTCTTCTAGAGGAGGTTGTAGTCGTTGCTATTTCCCTTTTAGTTGGTGGCGTTGTGCTTCTTTTTGTGGACAAGTACTTTGCCAAAAACGAAACAGAGGGAACCGAGGAGGTATCCTATAAAACAGCATTTATCATTGGAATCATTCAGAGTATTGCCATGATTCCAGG
>WTIB01000188.1:0-1205 GCA_011522905.1 Crocinitomicaceae bacterium
TCACTTGTCCCTGTAAATACTCCGGAATTGATGTCTACATTTAATTGCGTGTTATTTTGAGTTTCAATACCCCCATTAAAAACAGAAACCTGAAAATCTATTGGTGCTACTTGAGTTGTAGGTATTCTGTAGTAATATAACCCTTCGGTTCCCCAATATGTA
This sequence comes from Crocinitomicaceae bacterium, assembly GCA_011522905.1. Lineage (GTDB taxonomy): Bacteria > Bacteroidota > Bacteroidia > Flavobacteriales_D > Crocinitomicaceae > UBA952. The sequence continues at coordinate 163 of WTIB01000188.1, forward strand.
TCCGTAATTTCAAGATCATGATCTGGGTTTGTAACGAGCTTTACGTCATCTATGTACCAACCATAAGTTACCCATACATTTGGATTAGTCGATGAGCCTGGGTAATTGGTAGTCCAAGAAAATCGAATCCAAATGGGATCATTTGTAGCTGTCAAAATAGTACCTAGGTTAATTTGTTTTAAATCTGGATTTGGATATGCAGAACCTCCGGATTGAGATAATACAGGTTTATCTAAATTGTCTCCAATTGGTTCAAAAAGCACCCCATCAGTACTGATTAGAATTTGCTGTAAGTCATTAAAACGAGCACCATATTGTTCAAACTCCAAGGTTACTTGATTTGTACCAGCTAAACCAATTACATCAATAGGATCTACTGTTGTCATCGTAAAAGTTACATCCAATTCTTGTGTTCCTGCGATTGGGTCTCCATTAACCAACTCGGCATAATTTCCTCCAGAAGTGGAGTTAATGCCTGCAGAAGAATACCATCCTTCCGAAACATCATTGATATTCCAGCCATATTCAACACCCCCAAGACCATTGTTGTCTATTGTCCAGGTAGCCGGATCATCAAAATTGTCTGACCATATGGTGATTCCTAAATCCTTTTCTAAAGGTGCTTTAAGGTTTTGTTTTTCCTCTGATAGAAGCTCATCCATAGATGGAATTCTAATGTCTTTTTGAGACCAAATTGTACTTGACGTAAGAATCAAGCATAATAATAGTATTTGTTTTTTCATTATTGTTTATTTATAAGGTGCGTAAATATACAAAACTCTTCATGAATATCATCTATCTTTTAAGAAGGGGAGCTGGTCTCGAATTTCATTGAGGTCTGATTTATCAATTGTAGTTAAAATAAGCTCTTCTTTACTTGACTCTTTGGACACGACAGTTCCGACGGCATTAATGACACAGGAGCCTCCGCTATAGGTGATGTTATTGAAATCAATCCCAACTCGATTACAAGCAATGACAAATGATTGATTTTCAATGGCTCTTGCTTTTAACAATGTATTCCAATGTTCTTGTCTTTTTTC
>WTIB01000188.1:1305-4101 GCA_011522905.1 Crocinitomicaceae bacterium
TAATTTTTTGGTAATTCAATGATTTATCTTCCCAGGCTTGGTCAAACTGTAAAAGACCTATATTTAAATTTTGCATAATAAATTTGTGGCTTTTCTAATGGTATCATCTTGTTTTGCAAAACAAAAACGAAGCATGTTTTTGTGCTTATCTTTTTCACTAAATACAGAAACGGGAATGGATGCAACACCATATTTTTCTGTTAGTTCTTCAGCGAACTCAAGGTCTGTTTTTTTTGAAATTTTTGAGTAATCCAAAGTTTGAAAATAAGTGCCATCACAAGGAAGAATATTGAATCTGCTTTTTTCTAATCCATCTCTAAATAGGTCCCTTTTCTTTTGATATAGACTTCCAATATTTTGTAGAGAGTTGTTCTTTAAATATTCATAAATAACGTGTTGACATAGACTATTTACAGAGAAGACCATATATTGGTGAATTTTCTTGATTTCGTCCATGATGCTTTTGTCAGCAACCATGTAACCAATTTTCCATCCAGTTACATGTAATGTTTTTCCAAATGAAGAAATAATGATTGATTTGGACCTTAACGATTCATAAAGATGAGCAGAAAGATGTTTTTTTTCAAAAGTAATATACTCATATACCTCATCCGAAAGCAAGTGTAATTTCGGATTCTCATCTAATAACAGCCCTAATTGTTTCATGTCATCTTCATTCCAAACACGTCCGGATGGATTATGTGGATTATTGGTTATGATTAGTTTGGTTTTGGGGGTAATATGTTTCTTGATGTTTGTCCAATCAGGTAAAAATTCTTTATTCAAAGGAATTCTGATTGGAACCCCCTTACTTAGTTCAATTGGAGCAAGGTAGCAGTCATAACTTGGGTCAAGAATTATGACTTCATCCCCAGGATGCACTATTGCCTGAATCGCTGTAAAAATAGCTTGGGTTGCTCCTGCCGTAATCAGCAATTCATCACGAATATTTATGTTTCTTTGATAAGAATTATAAAGAAGCACATTGATTTGCTCAAGAAGTCCATTATGGCCCGAGGATGGACAATATTGATGAATATTTTTTTTTACCCCACTTTCAATAAGTCTTATCAATTCCGGATTCATGGGAAAGTCAGGGAATCCTTGAGAAAGATTGATGGCGCTATGTTTTTTAGCCAAGAGTGTCATCTTGCTAAAAATACTTGTTGTTATTTGGGGTAGTTTCGATTTCATTCTAGTATAAAAATAAAAAAAGGGAGGCAAAACCTCCCTTTAATTTAATGAATCAACAATCTAATTTTTCACCATTCTATAGGTTCTAAATACATTGCTGTTATATATTTTAACGAAGTATACTCCATTTTCAGAAGAGCTCAAATCGATTGATTTAATCTCATTACCGGTAATAAAGTTTTTCATTACACTTACCGTTCTACCGTTAATATCGGTAACTTCAACACTGAAGAATCCTTCTGCATCGTTTGCCTGAATTGAAAATTCTCCATTCGTTGGGTTTGGATACAATTCAAAGAATCCTAATTCTGCTTCCATTAATCCTAAGTAATCACAATCAGGATTAACAAATAATAGAACTGTCGAAGTATCGGCATCACAAACACCATTTGATGTTACATACTGGTAATTATAACTTCCAGGTATTGAGCTTCCCGTGATTCCAGGACCACTAAGTGTTGTTCCTGTTGGATCAATCCATTGTCCTCCCAAATCAATTGTTCCAGAAAGAGATGACAATAAGTTGTAAGGCTCATTCATACAAATAGTATCACTACCATCATTACCCGCAGAAGAAGGACCATAGATCACTAAAGAAGCAATGGTCGTATCTGACGCGCACGGCGTATTTACGATATATAAGAAGTCGTGAGTACCTTCAGGCAAGAACTGAACGGAAGCAATTGACCCATCTACAAATGATTCATTCGCTGGGAAGCTCCAAAAACCGAAATCTTCACCCGCAGTAATGAACGAATTTAAATCAACTGTCTCAACGGCTCTACAGACGTTATCAGAACCATCAATTCCTGGCTCCAATGAACAAGGCAGCACTTCAACAGCATCAACAACATTGGCATATCCCCAGTTGTTGATTCCCTCAAAGGCAATTTCCAATTGAGCACTCGAGTCTGCTATATAAAGCGTGTCAAGTGTCCACTCAGGAGTATCTACGTTGTATGAAGCTATTTCTTCCCAGGGTAATGTTTCTCCTCCTCTCTTGTACACTTTTGTGATGTTTTGATCACCAAACCATATTTGTTGTGCGTATGCAAAAATTAAAGCAACACTATCTTGAGTAGAGACGTCAATTCTCGGAGATGCCAATTTAGCTGTCGAGGTTGTACTTGAACTGACATATCGTGCATTAAGATCTCCTTCGAAGGCGGTACTCACTGCTCCACCACTTGATCCTGATTGGTAGGACCAGTTATCGGTTCCAACCTCATTTATGTTGTACCAACAAACCCGAGTTTCAGAATCATCTTCAAAGGTTTCATTGAAAGGTAGATCATAAACACCACAATCCGTCGTGAATGAGATTGCCCCCCAATCACCTGGTGTTGTACCACAATCTGCAGAAACGTAAAAATCATAGTCTGTATTTCCTTCTAAGCCTGTTACTGTTCCAACAGTATCAGTTACTGAAACAGTCCCTATTTCAGCCCCTGTACCAGGGACAAAACCAGGAGCACCATATTCTATAATCCATGCAGTTTCAGAACCATTGGCATTCCATGATACCTCAACACTGTTATCTGTCAAGTCATTAATCACTAAATCAGAAGGACCAGCAGCACTACCTACAGTCACATAGTAAAC
>WTIB01000073.1 GCA_011522905.1 Crocinitomicaceae bacterium
GGATAATCTTAACAAAAATTTGTTTTTCTTTTTTATACGAATTAGACCTTAATAAAAATGATTAATTAATAATCAAATTAAATGATTAATTAATAATCAAAATATGTATATTTGTATTCCGATCGATTTGCAGTGCTTTTTACAAACAACAACAAAAACAGTTTTCAATGCCTGTAAAACGTTCAATTGTTCACATGGATCTAGATACCTTTTTTGTCTCTTGTGAACGTCTTTTAGATAGCCGTTTAATCGGTAAGCCCATCTTGATTGGAGGTACCAGCGATCGGGGAGTGGTGGCTTCCTGTAGCTACGAAGCTCGTCAATTTGGAATTCATTCAGCCATGCCTATGCGAATGGCACAGCAGCGTTGTCCTGAAGCGATTGTCATTAAGGGCAATTCCGGAATTTACAGTAAGTATTCGAGAATGGTTACGGATATCATTAAGGAAGCTTCGCCACTATATGAAAAATCCTCAGTGGATGAATTTTATATTGATTTTACGGGTATGGATCGTTTTCATGGTGTACTCAAATACAGCTCTGATCTCAGAAATCGCATCATTAAGGAAACGGGCTTGCCCATTTCTTTTGGTTTGTCCGCGAACAAAACGGTATCTAAAATCGCAACAGGAGAAGCAAAGCCCAATAATCAGATTGAAATTTCATCAGGACATGAAAAAGCTTTTTTAGCGCCTTTATCTGTTCGAAAAATTCCGATGGTTGGACTAAAGACCTACCAGAGCTTATGCAGCTTAGGGATTCGCAAAATTAAACCCCTACAAGACATGCCTGTAGAGCTTATGGAACGCGCTATGGGCCAAAATGGCATTGGTATCTGGAAGAAGGCCAATGGGATTGATAATACGCCTGTAATTCAGTACAATGAGCGCAAATCAATCTCCACAGAACGCACCTTTAATCAGGACACTATCGATGCAGTAAAGCTCAAGGGAATTCTTTCTGCAATGGCTGAGAATCTTGCTTTTCAGCTAAGAAGGGGAAATCGTTTGACAGGCTGTGTGACTGTAAAGATTCGGTATTCTGATTTTCAAACGCAGACGCTTCAAAAAAAGATTCCTTACACAGCAGCTGATCACGAGCTGATTCCTATGGTGATGGACCTTTTTAAAAAGACCTTTAATCGTCGATTGCTTGTGCGTTTGATAGGTGTCCGTTATAGCTCTTTGGTATCGGGAAATCATCAGCTGGGCTTGTTTGGTGATGAAGTGGATTATCCTGCGCTATACAAAGCAATGGACCAAATCAGGATTAGATATGGCGATCGTGCAGTGATAAAAGCCATTGGCTTACAAGCCAAAACCATCGGAGGTTGGAATCCCTTCAATGGAGAGCCTCCTGCCTTACTAGCCAACAGAAGATCTTAAGCCGAATTGTCCTATGAAGCTACATTCATGTTACAGCCTTAAGTATGGCATACTTAGTCCTGAAGAGCTTGTAGAGTGGGGGCTAAAAGCTTCTTATAGCATGATTTTTCTTGCAGATATCAACTCTACAGGTGCTGTGCTATCCTTCGTTCAGGAGGCTCAAAAAAGAGGCATAAAACCGGTAGTCGGAGTGGAGCTTCGTAATGATATGGAGATCAAAGCGACACTTATTGCAAGAAACAATAGAGGGCTCCATGAAATCAATAGCTTTATTTCGAGGTATCTACATGAGGGAAAGGATTTTCCAGACCAAATTCCACACCTCAGTAACTGCTACGTTTCTTATCCATTTCCTGGGCCAAATGTAAAATTAAATGAAAACGAATATATTGATATACAATATTTTAACTTAAATAACCTAAATCTTCAAAAAAGGACAGATACAAGTAAGATTATTGTTCTTCAAGGCATGACCTTTAGAAACAAACTTGATCACAACACGCATCGATTGCTGAGGTCTATTCATTATAATACCTTACTTTCTCTTCTCGAATCCTCACAGCACACAAAAGAGCAGGAGCTTTTGATATCCAAAAATCAATTGGAAACTCAGTTTAATGGCTTCGCTGATTGCTTGAATAGAACTTTTTCCTTATTCGATTCGTGCCATGTCACTTTTGATTTCAATGAAAATGCCATCCCACAGAACCCAGCAACATTCACTGGAAGTGTTTCAGGAGATGAAATGTTATTACGAAAGCTCTGCTTAGATGGCTTATCACATCGTTACAGCCATCTCGATGATGAAATCGTTGAGCGTATTGAAAAAGAGATTGAGGTCATCACTCAGAAGCAATACTTGTCCTATTTTCTTATCACCTGGGACTTTATTTCTTATGCGCGAGCTAAGGGGTATTTTTATGTAGGACGAGGGAGTGGGGCCAATAGTATTGTGGCTTATTTGCTACGCATAACCAATGTGGATCCTCTTCAGCTTGATTTGTATTTTGAACGTTTTATCAATTTAGAGCGCAGTACTCCTCCTGATTTTGATATTGATTTTTCATGGAGAGATCGGGATGAAATCATCCATTACATTTTTGAACGCTATCCTACAGCGACACTACTTTGTACTTACAACACGTTCCAATATCGTGCTACCATTCGCGAGCTGGGAAAGGTTTTTGGCTTACCAAAAGCAGAACTTGATTTACTTTCTAAAAAGAATGCTCAGCCAAAAGATGAACTTTCAAGACTTGTGTTAAGGTATGCTTCTCGTATTCAGGGTTTGCCATCTTATCTAAGTGTGCATTCGGGAGGAATTGTCATTAGTGAAAAACCCATCACTTGGTTTTCGGCAACTTTTTTACCGCCGAAGGGATTTCCGACGACTCAGTTTTCGATGCTTGAGGCAGAAGATGTTGGTCTTTTTAAGTTTGATGTATTGAGCCAACGCGGTTTATCCAAAATACACGAATGCATTTCTTTAGTGAATAAAAATCAGCCGAATAATCCACCTCATGACATCAATGATATTGACTTTTTCAAGCAGGATAAGAAAATTGAGAAGCTCTTACTAGAAGCCAAGGCAATAGGCTGTTTTTATGTGGAGTCACCCGCCATGCGTATGTTGATGACAAAGCTCAGGGTAAAAGAATATTTGGAGCTTGTTGCAGCCAGCTCGGTGATTCGACCTGGAGTTTCTCAGTCAGGCATGATGAGAACCTATATCAAGCGTCATCGAAACATAGATGAACGAAAAAAAGCACATCCTTTATTGCTAAAAATTATGCCCGATACTTATGGTGTAATGGTCTATCAAGAGGATGTCATCAAGGTCGCGCATTATTTTGCAGGTTTAAGTCTTTCTGAAGCGGATATATTGAGAAGAGGAATGTCCGGGAAATACCGTTCTCGTTCCGAATTTTTAGCTGTTAAGGAAAAGTTTTTCTCCAATTGTAAAAAACGAAAACACGATAAAGTGCTTGCCGAACAGGTTTGGAACCAGATAGAGAGCTTTGCCGGATATGCTTTTGCTAAGGGACACTCTGCTTCATACGCGGTAGAAAGCTATCAGAGCTTATATTTAAAGGCTTATTACCCCTTAGAATATATGACAGCAGGAATCAATAATTTTGGAGGCTATTACCGAACAGAGTTCTATGTCCAAGAAGCGAGAAAGATGGGGGCCATCATCAAAGCACCTTGTGTACAAAGAGGTTCTTATCAGTCTGTAATTGTTGGAAATGAGCTCATTTTGGGTTTCAATTTGGTTCGTGGTATTGAGTCTAAAATAATTAAAGGATTAATCTCGGCTAGAGAAAGGCACGGATCCTTTCAAACTTTTGATGATTTTATTGAAAACACAAACATCCCTTTTGAGCAGCTGGTTTTATTGATTCGGGTCAATGCTTTGAGAACAATTGACCGTAATCGCAAGCATTTGCTTTGGAAAGCTCATTTCCTGCACAGAAAAATGAATTTCAATAATCAAAACTTACTTCCCCTAGATCAAGTTCAGAGAAAGGATATCCAGCTCCCATCTCTTCAAGAGCAATCCCTAGAGCAAGATTTTGAATTCTTTGAGCTTATAGGGTTCCCTTTATGTAGTCCTTTTCAATTGCTTCAGGAGGATATTCCCGAGCATCACACAGCAGCTGACATTCCGAGACGCATCAATAAAACAATTCACACTTATGGCTATCTGGTGTCATTAAAGAATTCCAAATCTGCCTCGGGTCAAGCCATTGCATTCGGAATGTTTTACGATATGTATGGTGAAATTATAGATACGGTTCATTTTACCGCATCTCTCAATCGTTATCCATTTTCTGGAGATGGCATCTACTGCCTAAAGGGAAGGGTAGTTGAAGAATTTGACTTCTATTGTATCGAGGTCTTTTTCATGAAGAAACAAAGCTACATAGAAGATCCGCGCTATTCGAATTGTTGATCCAAAAGATAGAGAAACGAGGCAATCGCACCTGCTCCAAGCTCGAGCTCTCTTTTGTTGACATTTTCAAAAACATCATTAGGGGAGTGGTGCATGTCAAAGTAGCGTTGTGAGTCAGGAACAAATCCAAATAATGCAATTTCAGAAAATTCGTTCTTCAAAGGACCAATATCAACACCACCATAACCCTTATCAAATACATGTAGGTCGTAAGTATCAAATAATGGAGCTTGAGCTTTTAACCAAGTCAGCTGTGTGTCATTTCCATCACAAGTGAAACCTCTTGGAGCAAATCCGCCACGGTCGCTTTCGATAGCGGCAACGTGCTTTTCGCCTTTTTCTTTTACCCATTTGGCATAGGTTTTACCTCCCATATTACCATTTTCTTCATTCATGAAAAATACAACCCTCAGCGTATGTTTGGGTTTGTAGTTCATCTTTTTTAAAATTCTCATGGCCTCGAGGCAGTGAATCACCCCTGCGCCGTCATCATGTGCACCTTCTCCAGTGTCCCAGGAGTCAAGATGTCCACCAATGGTGATGATTTCGTCTTTTTTTGTGTTTCCTGATATTTCTCCAATGACATTATAGGAGGTTTTGTCCTCAAGTTTTTTGCAATCCATTTCGAGGATGAATTCAAGTTTTTCCGTTGGGTTTGATGCGATGAAATCTGCAATAAATTCCGCATCCAGAGTGGAGATAGCTGCAGCAGGTATTTGATTAACTCCATCTTCATATCTCATAGAACCTGTATGTGGATGAGGATCAATTGCAAGGCCTAGAGATCGAATAATTACTGCGAGAGCTCCTTTTTTTGCACCCTCTGAAGCTCCATTTCCTCTAACTGGATAACATCCACCATAAGCCTTAAATGTTTGAATATGCTTTTCGTTCATGTGCTGGTTGACAAAAACAATTTTGCCCTTTACATCTTCTTCTGAGGCATTTTTTAATTCTTCTAGGGAATCAAACACGATTAGCTCGCCTCGTAGAATTCCATTTGTACCGACAGAACCTCCGAGCGCAAGACCATTTAGCTTGTAAACCGTTCCATTATTATCACGAATCCAAAAAGCTTCTTTAGTTCCACGTTCCCAATGAGGAACTGTAATTTCTTGTAGTGAAACTTCAAAACCATATTCCGACATGATTTTTTGCCCCCATTCAACAGCCATTTGAGCTTCAGTTGAGCCTGTTATTCTGGCACCAATTTCCTTACACAAATACCTTAAATTTTCATAAGCCTCTCCCTCTGAAAGTGCCATATTGTATACCTCACGTATGATTACTGAATCTGACTTATCGAATACATGATTCGGTGTTTGAGAATGAAGGTAGCTATTGGATATTACTGCCAATAAAAAAGTCGGAAATAACAGGATACGTTTCATAATTTTAAATTCGAAATTAAAATTAAGGAATATTCTTTCTTGAACATTTAAAAGAAGAATAATCATTTCTCGAAATTCTCCTGATCTGACTCAATTGTTTAGATGTTTTTACCCATTCTTTGCTATCTTTGAAATCCAAAAATTTACTCATGTCATTAAAGTGTGGTATTGTAGGACTACCCAATGTTGGAAAGTCTACTTTGTTTAATTGTTTATCCAATGCAAAAGCGCAATCAGCAAATTTTCCATTTTGTACTATAGAACCCAATATTGGAACGATATCTGTTCCAGATTCGAGACTTGAAAATTTGGAGAGTTTAGTAAATCCTGAACGCGTTATTCCGACCACAATGGAAATTCTCGATATTGCAGGATTGGTGAAAGGGGCTTCAAAAGGAGAGGGGCTCGGAAACAAATTCTTAGCGAACATTCGAGAAACGGATGCCATTCTTCACGTACTTAGATGCTTTGATGATGGCAATATTGTACATGTCGATGGAACAGTTGATCCCGTTCGCGATAAAGAAATCATTGATATTGAGCTTCAGCTCAAAGATTTAGAATCCATAGAGAAAAAAATCAGTTCCATATCCAGAATTATTAAGTCTGGTGATAAAGATGCATTAAGAGAAAATGAGCTTGCTCATAAAATCAAGGAAGCGTTGGAGCAAAGCTTGTCTGTGAGAACGATTGATTTTTCAGATGAGGAAAAAGAAATTGTTCGTCAGTTCAATTTGATTACTTCAAAACCAGTAATGTATGTTTGTAACGTTGACGAAGCCTCGGTGATAAGTGGTAATAAATATGTTGATCAGGTAAAGGCGGCTGTTTCAAATGAGAATGCAGAGGTTCTTGTGATAGGAGCAAAAATAGAGGCAGACATTACCGAATTAGATACCTATGAGGAGCGACAAATGTTTTTGGATGAGCTAAATCTTGAAGAGCCTGGTGTGAACCGTTTAATCCTTTCAGCTTATAATCTTCTCAATCTTCAAACCTATTTTACGGCTGGAGAGAAAGAAGTTAGGGCATGGACAATAAAAAAGGGAATGACTGCTCCTCAAGCTGCAGGAGTAATTCATACTGATTTCGAAAAAGGATTTATTCGTGCTGAAGTTATGAAATACAATGATTTTACTGATTTGAAAACAGAGCAAGCCGTTAAGGATGCCGGTAAATTTAAGGTAGAAGGAAAAGAATATGTAGTGCAGGATGGAGACATTATGCACTTTCGTTTTAATGTTTGATATAATAGATATATAGTTATGATTAAAGCAAATGATCCCAGTTTAGTTTCTTGGGTAGATGTAAATAAAGACTCTGATTTCCCAATACAGAATTTGCCATTGGGTGTATTTAAAAATGACCAATTAAATCCGAGGGTAGGGATGAGAATAGGTGATTTTGTTATTGATATGAAATCCCTTCATGTACTGGGTTATTTGGATAACCTGCCTTTTTCGGCAGAAGCATTTGATTCAAATAGTTTAAACCTTTTAATGAAAAAAGGAAAATTGGCTTGCAGAAGATTGAGAAATAGAATCTCTGATTTATTGGAAAAAGAAAATAATGAACTTCAGAATAATGAACATCATGTCAATCAGGTATTAATTCCAGTAGAACAAGTTGAAATGGTTATGCCTGTTGAAATTGGAGATTATACTGATTTCTATTCAAGTCGTGAGCATGCTACAAACGTAGGTACCATGTTCAGGGATCCGAATAATGCGCTTCTGCCAAATTGGTTATGGATTCCTGTAGGTTACCATGGACGTTCTTCTTCTGTAATAATTTCGGAGCAAGACATTCACAGACCGAAAGGGCAAACCAAACCCAATGACAATGAGCCTCCAGTTTATGGTCCTTCACGAATGATTGACTTTGAGCTTGAAATGGCTTTTATCACTTTTGATGGCAAACCATTGGGAGAATCAATATCAACAGAAGAAGCAGAAGATTATATATTCGGCATGGTACTCTTTAATGATTGGTCTGCTCGAGATATTCAAAAATGGGAATACGTTCCACTGGGACCGTTTTTGGCAAAGAATTTTGCATCGTCCATTTCCGCATGGGTTGTGAGTCTTGATGCGCTTATTCCATTTCAGGTAGATACGCCTCAGCAAGATCCAGAGGTATTGTCCTATCTCAAATTCGAAGGCAAAAAATCATATGATATTCATTTACAAGTTGGTATTACACCTGAAGGTTCAGAGGAAAAGGTGGTTTGTGATTCCAATTTCAAATATATGTACTGGAATATGGCACAGCAGCTGGCCCACCATACGGTAAATGGATGTAATGTTCGTGGTGGAGATTTATTAGGTTCAGGTACGATTTCTGGCCCCACACCTGATTCTTATGGATCCATGTTGGAGCTGGCCTGGAAAGGCACGAAACCCATTCAAATGCCTGATGGTACTGAAAGAAAGTTTATCTTAGATGGTGACACCGTAACAATGAGAGGCTATTGTGAGAATGATAAAGTGCGCATTGGATTCGGTGAAGTAAAAACCAAATTATTGCCTGCAAAATAAATGCATCAAAATAAAACTTCTGTAACTGTCAATTTAGAACAGGAGCGTAAAGAAATTCTTAACGCTTACAGAGGTTTAATGCGTGCACTTAAGAATCGCGACAAAAAAGAAACAAAGCTCATTCGTAAGGCATTTGATGTAGCATTAGATGCGCACAAAGAAATGAGAAGAAAATCTGGGGAGCCATACATATATCATCCCATTGCGGTAGCTCGTATTTGCGCAGAGGAGATGACATTAGGTCCTACCTCAGTCATCTGTGCCTTATTACATGATACTGTTGAAGACACCCATATTACACTTTCTGATATTGAAGATTTATTTGGCAAAGAGGTTCGTCTAATTATTGATGGATTAACTAAAATTCCTGAAGTTTTTGATGAAAATGCGTCCATTCAAGCTGAAAACTTTAGAAAGATGATTTTGACAATCTCCGATGATTTCAGAGTGGTTCTTATCAAATTGGCAGATCGTTTACACAACATGCGAACTTTGGACAGTATGCGTTCGGATAAGCAGCTAAAAATAGCTTCAGAAACCAAGTTTCTTTATGCACCATTGGCACATCGCTTCGGTCTTTATTCCGTGAAATCTGAACTTGAGGATTTGTCAATGAAATATTGTGAATCAGAGGTATACAATGAAATTCGTTCTAAGCTAAAGGAAACACAAGAAAGTAGAGCACGATTTATTCGAAAGTTTATTGCTCCAGTTAAAGAGCACCTAGCGCATGAAGGTTATGTTTTTAATATTAAAGCAAGAACAAAATCTATTTCTTCGATATGGAAAAAGATGAATTCTAAAAACGTGACCTTTGAAGAAGTCTTTGATCTTTTTGCCATTCGAATTATTCTTGATACACCTGTTGAGCTTGAGAAACCCGATTGTTGGCGCGTGTATAGTATCGTAACTGATTATTATCAGCCCAGTCCAGAACGATTGAGGGATTGGATTTCAACGCCTAGAGCCAATGGATATGAATCTTTGCACACTACTGTAATGTCTCCTCAAGGAAAATGGGTGGAAGTCCAGATTCGTTCAAAAAGAATGAATGAAATTGCCGAAAAAGGTCTTGCAGCACATTATAAATACAAGGAATCAAAGGGAGATGACAATAAGTTTGATCGTTGGATTACAGAAATCAGAGAATTACTCGAAACTTCGAATACGGATGCTTTAGACTTTGTCAATGATTTCAAGCTGAATTTGTTTAACGATGAAATATATGTTTTTACTCCAAAGGGTGAGCTCAGGGTATTGCCAACTGGTTCAACTATTTTGGACTTTGCATATGACATTCATACGGATATCGGTGATACGTGCATAGGAGCTAAGGTAAATAATCGATTGATGCCATTATCCTATGAATTGCGGAATGGTGATCAGCTCGACATCATTACTTCATCAAAGCAACATCCTAAGGATGAGTGGTTGAGATTTGTAGTTACCGCTAGAGCGAAAACGAAAATCAAATCTTCCTTAAATGAAGAAAGAAATCGAATAGCTGCTGACGGAAAGGAAATACTCGAAAGAAAATTCAAACAATACAATTTAAATATGTGCTCTGAGAACATCATGTTTTTAGAGAAACACTTTAGTTTGCCTAATATTACGGAGCTTTATTTTCGCATCGCCAAAGGTAAAATTGATTTATCTAAGATGCGTGAAATGGAGCATGTGAATGGGATGTTTGTTACCGAGAAAAAACCACCTCGCAAAAAAAGAAAAACCATTCAAGAATATGAATCAGAGTTTGTTTCTTTAGATTCCAAAAAGGATACCTTATTGATTGGTGACGATTTTAAAGGTTTTGACTATCAAATGGCCAAATGTTGTAATCCTATTCCAGGTGATCGGGTGTTTGGTTTCATTACGGTTTCCTCGGGAATTAAGGTCCATCGTTTTAATTGTCCAAACTCTGTAAATATGATGTCTAAAATGGCCTACAGATGTATTAAGGCCAGGTGGAAATCAGATAAACTTGTTGAAAGGGTTGCTGCAATTAAAATTATTGGTATCGATCAGTTTGGACTGGTGAACAAGATTACCGAGATCATCTCCAACCAAATAAATGTCAATATGAAAAGTATTTCATTTGATACGGACGATGGTGTTTTTGAGGGAAGAATTAAAGTTATGGTTTTGGATACTGAGCACCTTGAGCAATTGACTCGAAAATTTGAAGAGGTAGAGGGTGTTAAAAGGGTATTGCGTTGGGATGAGGAGAATTCAGAAGAATCTAACGATCCGTCAGAGTAAATTCATCTTTTGGTCGTAAAGCAGGGTTCCATTTAAAGTTATTAATCCATCGATCCTTTTCTTTAATTTGGTCCATAGGATAAAAGATACCAACGGGCTCATTGACATAATTTATACCTACCACCTCACCGCTATCAAGATAAACACTAAGTGTTGATGAGATTAATTTATTTAAGCCCATTCTTTTAATTGTTGTCGTACTATCCGTTTTTTCCTCATCTTCTGGAAAATAGATGCTCACTGCTGAGCCATTAACATCTGTTTTATTCAGCTTTCCTTCTTTCATGTAGGCAATTATATTCTTTCCAGATATTTGATTATAAAGAAGACCGGAGTCCAGTTCCATAATGGCCGATGAGTTCTGATAAACATAAATTTTGTCAATGATTGAATCTCTGGTCAAAATGACAATAGAATCTCCTTTCAATTCACTATTCTCAGACCATACGATAGGGTCATGGTATAGTTTAATTTGATTTTCGGTTTGGGAAAGCCATAAGGAATCACATACAGATTGAATTTCTTTATTGTAAATTTTGACGCCGTAGTAGGCTTGAATATTTTTCTTTTTTTCAATACTATCATTTCTAATGAATAGACTATCGCCATGCAAAAATATGGTGTCTTTATTTTGAACAAGTTTTGCCAAGGCACAATCCGTAATATAGGTCAAGTTTAGACTGTCTGACGAATAAAGAAAGTTTGAATGCAAAACAAAATTGTTTTCTTCATTAATCAAATGGACATCTTTCTTTGCAATGATCTCTTGAATTTTTTCATCATAACGAATCGTGTCTGCATAAAGGATTTGTGAGCTATCTTCATAGCTTGCATCACCATGTAGATATCCCTTATTTAATTTAGTGTCATACCAGCCATAGTTGCAAATCATCGTCATACTGTCCTTTCGGATATGTGTTTTCCCATTAAATATGGTTTTTTGATTACTGTATTCGTAGGAAAGTGTGTCGGTTGTTATTCGAATACCATCATTAGTATATACGACGCTATCGCTAAAAAAATAGTTTTTTGATTCTGGATAGAAATATCCAATTTTACTTACAATTTTTTCATTGGACCCATTTTTTCGGATCGTTCCGTAGTTTCTATAAATAGCACGTCCTGAGGCAGAGATGTATTCTAGACTGTCTGTTGTTAATCGGTAATCAAGGTCACGAACCCGTACATTTCCCCAAAGCTTGGCACGTTCGGATTCACCATTGAAAAATGCAGAATCACAAAACATGTTGATGCGCTCTTTGATGATGTGTACTTTACCATATGCATGAACTATTTTGCGCTTTTCAAAATAGTACGCTGAATCACAATACATGGTATTGCCCTGATATTCAAAGTGAACATTTCCCTCTAATTTCAATAGGTCATTACTTTCATAATAATTGGCCTTTTTTGACCCAGGAAGAAGCTTTAATACATCATTTTGCGAGAGCACATTTGACATCAAAAAAAATGCGCTCATGAAAAGCGCAGTTTTTATATAATTTCTTCCTTTTTTCATTAGGCGTTTGACAGTGTTTGTTTTCTATCGGGTCCTACAGATACAACGCGGATAGGAACATTTAATTGTTTTTCAAGATAATTCACGTAAGATACAAATGTATCGGGTGAATCTTCCAATTTTTCCAACTTCGTTAAATCCTCCTTCCATCCAGGAACACTTTCGTAAATAGGAGTAATATCGTGGTCATTGATGTCAAACGGAAAGTCTGTTACTTTTTCACCATTGATCAAATAATGTGTACAAGCTTTAATCTCATCAAAAATACTCAGAACATCACCTTTCATCATCGATAATTCAGTAACACCATTGATCATGATGGCGTATTTCAATTGAACTAAATCAATCCATCCACACCTTCTAGGTCTGCCAGTGGTAGCACCAAACTCGTGTCCTTCTTTTCTCATCAGTTCACCGTCATTATCATGCAGTTCAGTAGGGAAGGGGCCACTTCCTACACGGGTACAATAGGCTTTGAAGATACCAATGACATTTCCGATTTTGTTAGGAGGTACACCAAGGCCTGTACATGTGCCTGCTGTAATGGTGTTCGAAGAGGTGACAAATGGATAGGTTCCAAAATCAATGTCTAGCATGGTGCCTTGTGCGCCCTCAGCAAGAATCTTTTTACCTTCATTAAGGGCCTTGTTGATATAATTTTCACTATCCACAAATTGAAGCTTTTTCATCGTTTCGATTCCTTCAAACCAGTTCGCTTCCAATTCTTTTAATTCATATTTAAAATCTTCGTAATGTTTTAAAATATTGATATGTTTTGCGACTAAGGTTTTGTATTTATTTTCAAAGTTTGGTGATAAAATATCTCCAACTCTTAATCCGTTCCTACCTGTTTTATCCATGTAAGTCGGACCAATACCTTTTAATGTAGAACCAATTTTATTTTTTCCTTTTGACATTTCAGATGCCGCATCCAACAATTTATGCGTAGGAAGAATGAGATGGGCTTTTTTTGAAATCAATAATCTTTTTTCGTGATCTATATTAAAGGGCTTCAGTTGATCTAGTTCTCCCTTAAAAATGATGGGGTCAATCACAACTCCATTCCCTACAAGGTTCATAACATTTGAATGAAATATGCCAGACGGTATGGTGTGTAAAACATGTTTAATTCCTTCGAATTCAAGTGTATGCCCAGCGTTTGGACCACCCTGAAATCTAGCAATTACATCATATTTTGGGGTCAATACATCAACAATTTTTCCTTTTCCTTCATCTCCCCATTGAAGGCCTAGTAATACATCTACTTTCATGAATTTATTTGAATTGATTTATGGCCGCCTCGTTTGAATCATGAATAGAGAATACTTCATTCATTTTCGTGATTTCAAAAAGCTGGTTAATCATTTTATTTGGGTTTGTGATTATAAGATCACCATGATTGATTCTACATTTAGTCATTGTTTTAACAAATACAGAAATGCCACTTGAATTAATATGTGACAGTTTTGATAGGTCAAAGATGACTTTCCAATTTGTGAGCTGATCAATATGATTTGATAAACCTTCAATATCTCCGTCGGAAAGAATTTTACCGCTGAGCGTGACTATGCTACACTCTCTTTCAATTATCGTTGAAAATTTCAGATTCATTTTTGTTTAATTTGTTTTTTTGAACCATAAAAATATAAAGAATGATGTTGAATCTCTACATCGAAAAGCTCTTCTATAGTTGCTTTAATCTGCTGAATACGTGGGTCGCAAAACTCAATTACTTCTCCTGTATCCGTGCAAATGACATGATCATGTTGTTTGGAGCCATGAGATTTTTCAAACTGCGCGATATTTCCTCCAAATTGATGTTTACGCACCAGATTACATGCCATAAGCAATTCAATGGTATTATATAAGGTGGCACGTGAGACACGATAATTGTGGTTTTTCATTTTTATGTAGAGTGACTCAACATCAAAATGTCCTTCATAGCCATAAATTTCTCCCAGTATGGCAAAACGCTCTGGAGTCTTTCTATGACCGTTTTTCTCTAGATAAGCAGAAAAAATACTTTTAACCGTCTCTTGTAAGCTTAATTCACTCATGATGAAGTCACAAATTTACATATTAATTCACTTCATTATTACCATTTCATATAGGGATATTGTGAAGTTTCAAACAATCAACATCCTGAAATAAAAAAAGGGGACGCGAATCCCCTTTCTTATTATGAATAAATAAATAAATTATTTTTTCTTATCCATTTTCTCTTTCAATTCAGCCAAAGCATCAAGATCACCTAGGGTAGATTTTTCTGCATTACTGTTAATTGATTGGAGCTGCTTGTTTTTCGACGAACTTGTTTTCTTAGGAGCTTTAGCTGTTCCTTCGTATTCCTCATGAGTTCTAATATGAGACACAACGATTTTTCTTGCATCTTTATTAAACTCAATCACTTGGAAATCAAGTGCATCTTCAACTGTAGCATTTACACCATCTGCCTTTTTCAAGTGCTTAGCAGGGCAAATAGCTTCAAGTCCATAAGGTAAGGATACAATTCCTGATTTGTCTTTCATTTCAATAATTGTACCTGGATGAACACTACCCTCAGTGAAAGTAGATTCAAATACTTCCCATGGATTTTCTTCAATTTGTTTGTGACCTAAAGAAATCCTTCTGCTTTCTCTGTCTATTTCAAGAACAATTACTTCAAGCTCCTCATCCGCTTTACAAAATTCAGATGGATGCTTGATTTTCTTTTGCCATGACAAGTCAGAGATGTGAATTAATCCATCAACTCCTTCTTCTAGCTCAACAAATACTCCGAAATTGGTAAAGTTTCTCACTTTAGCTGTATGTTTTGTATTCACAGCATATTTCGTTTCAATATCACTCCATGGATCTGGCATTAACTGCTTGATACCTAAAGACATTTTTCTTTCTTCTCTGTCTAAAGTGAGAACAACTGCCTCTACAGAATCTCCAATTTTCATGAAATCTTGTGCAGATCTCAAATGCTGAGACCAGCTCATTTCGGATACGTGAATTAATCCTTCAACACCAGCAGCAATTTCGATAAATGCACCGTAATCAGCCATTACAACTACTTTACCGGTTACTTTATCTCCAACCTCAAGTTTGGCATCAAGTGCATCCCATGGATGTGGCTGTAATTGTTTCAATCCAAGTGCAATTCTTTTCTTCTCATCATCGAAATCAAGAATTACCACGTTAATTTTAGAATCTAGTTCAAGAAGCTCTTCCGGATGAGTAACTCTTCCCCAAGATAGGTCGGTAATATGGATTAATCCATCCACACCTCCAAGGTCGATAAATACTCCGTATGAAGTAATATTTTTAAC
>WTIB01000320.1 GCA_011522905.1 Crocinitomicaceae bacterium
CTATTATTTAAATTATTTTTTAACAAAGAATGATGAACAGGTTATCCTCTCAAGCAATCGTCCACTTAACAAAATGCAATCAGTGAACATCAAAAAAAAGAACTTTAGAGGCAAACAATCTTTTGAGACTTAAAGAAAGCATATTGATTCACATTTTACTATTAATAACATTTATTTTCTTCCCCCAAAACATTCATTTGCAATCGTTATTTTTAAAAAAAATATTATGGTAAGGTCATCTTTTTTTGTTATCGTCGGTTTTATTTTTAGTCTATTATTTGTAAGCTGTGCTTCTAATAAGACGCTTCGAAAACCCATTTTCGAAACCACTACCTATAAAGGTGAAAAAGGGAATAAAGAGGTCAATAATTTAAATAAAAATAGGGCTGAGAGAGAGAAAGAACATTTCTTAGCTTTAGAAAAAGCAGATGAGGCTAAAAGACTCCTTGAAAAAGAGCAGGCCGAAATGAACAAAATAGATACTTCTGAAAGAGTTGGGGAAATTGAACTGGCATTACAAAAAATTTATGAGCGAACACAACAGATTATAAATGAGCTGAATGAAATATCCCCATATTCGATCAATGGGCATCAAAAAACTTTAAAGCTAGCAACCGAGCTAAATGACTTGATGCAAAATTACATTGAGCCTTTGACTAAAATGATAGAGTCAAATAAAGAGGTTAAAAAGATTGGTGGAGACATCAGTTTTAATGTTGGCAGTGCCAATTTGAATAACAACGGTAAAAAAGAAATCTCAAAATTGATCAAATCAATCAAGGTGGATATGGCTGATTGGAATCAATACCTCGAAGATCATAACGTAAACATATTTAAGGACTCTATATACCGGCTTATGATTGTGGTCAATGGTTATGCAGATGCACAGGGTGATGGGAGTGAAAGCGCAAGAAAAGCCAAAAACCTTGAACTGTCAAAGCTGCGTGCCGAAGCAGTTGCAGATGAAATCATTGAGCAAGTGAATAAATACAACTTTGGCCACGAAATAATGATTGATATAGATATTAAAGGAAGAGGTGAAGCCTATCCTCCAAATTTAAGTGAAAAAGACATCAAGGTAAATAGTGCAGAGAGGAGAATCAGCAGAATCAGTATGGTGGTTGGGCCAAAAATCTTGTTATACGAAAACTAATCCATTCCTTTTTGTAAGTTTATAGAAAGGCGGGAGGCTTTCTAATTTCAATCTTCGCATCTCTAAAAATAGAAGAGGTGTTTCGAATGCTTAACAAAAAGCTTTTATTGCCACCAATAGGAGTCCAATAAAAAGACAGCGCCCAACAATGCATATTTCTATTCAATGAAAAGTTCGCATTGGTAATATTTTTTTCTTCGAGGTTAAAATTGATATTACCTGACAAATTCCATCTCCTCGTAAAACTAACATCACCTCGAATACTCAAAGATTGAATAAAAAGTAAAGGATTTGGATTAGACGATGAAATATTTTGATTTGCCTGTATCGTATAAATGTGTGCCATCGTCATTTTCCATGGAATATCAAAAAATATAATCTCCTCAGGATGTAGCGCAAAATAATTGAAATCTGCATTCCATACATCATTTCTTTTTGTCTTCTCTTCCTTAATTTTTTCTCTAGACTTTTTTGGTGCCAATAAAAGGGTAGTTGAAAAATTCATATTCAAAAACCGACCTAATCCTTGGTCATTATTCAACGCATAAGCTCCAAAAGTTCTTCCTGAAATACTATCCCAAGCATATGGACTAAAGGACGCTGTTGCTACAAAATTGAGATAGTCTTTTGGGCTAATTCGCATGTTCAAATTAATATTTGACAATTTCATAGAATCTTTTTTGAAATTATAGTTTCCAACTATTGAAAATTGATCCAATATCCTCACTTTTTTAAATCCGGTAACTGTGTCTTCATCGGATTTAAACTTTAGCTCTAAAGTATTATTTATCGCAAATGTTAAGAAAGAAGATTCAGTTGTATTAGCTACCGTATATAAACTTCTTTCAAAAGGAGAGTAGGAAATTGTTGATTGATCAACCCCAGCATTAACTATCGTAAGAGGATTAAGTTCGGGAACATATCGATAGCCAAGGGTTGGTGTCATGATATGCCTCATTTTTGCTTTTTTCTTTCCAATAAAATCAAAATAAGTGTATAACATGGTTGTTGCATTCACATTCAAATTAAATTCATGAGACAATGAGGTTCTCTTCAGTGTATCAATTTGTGTGTTATTTTCTGTTGCATTGTAGGTTTTACTTATCTCTTGAAAATTGAGCTTACTCGCATAAAACGCACTAGGGGTAATTTTAAGAATATTTTTAAATAAGCCTCCAGTTGTCTGAATAGTCATTGACTGCTTCATGCCGTACATAAACTGATCTGAAATCCTCGAAAAATCTCCTTGGGTCAATAATGAGTCAGAAAAATTAGACCTATTTTGACCATCGAAGTTGTATGAAAACCCAATCCTTTCAATCATTTTCTTAAACTCATTATTCGACCTCTTTATGAATTTTTTAAATGGAAAAATTCGCGTCATATTGGCCGTTAAAATTGGACTAACAAGAGAAATACTTTCAGATAATGAATTTTGTCGCATAGATACCTTTAGTCCCATATTAATCGGTTTACCCGGAAAGCTCTTATTTAAATTAATATCAGAATTAAATGAATTATTGAAATAAGTCGGATTTATCGGGTCTAGACTATTTTTGGATTGATTATCTGAAATGAAATTGACATTTGATGAAAATGTCCAGCTTGGATTTGATTTTGGAGCCTTTCTATGAGACCATATGACGGTTGTCTTATTTTGACTTTGATTCTCGGGAAACCCACTTCTAAATTGCTGAAACCCTAATGATAGTCTTCCGGTAAATGCATACCTTTTTGCATAGTCCAAATCATTTCGGATACCCCAGCTACCTCTACTATAAAGATTGGCATAAACAGAGGTTTGTAAATTTTCATTGATGGGGAAATAATATCCTAAATTTTGGAATCCAAAACCATAAATTGAAGTAGGAACCATTTCTGGAAATAATATACCGTGTGTTCGTTTTTTTTGATCTGGTATAAGCGCAAAAGGCAATCCTATAGGAGTGGGGATGCCGTTAATCCATAAATTCATAGGACCGGTTGCAATTCTCTCTTCAGGAACAATGACACCTTTTGACAACTGAAAATGATAATGCGGTTCTTTTTGATCACATGTAGTTAATTTTCCTTGTAACAAGTGAATTTCGTCATTAGCATGCTTTTTTGCTGTTTCCATTTGAAAATAGAATTCATCTTGCTGCAAATTAAGCTCTTTAATGAATCCTTTTTTTGTTTTAATGTTATAACGCATTTCCTGACAAACCATTTCTTGTTGACCATCTTTAAATTCAGGGTATTCAGTTGAATTTCCAGTTGAATCTATACGGTATTTTGCACTTAGCTCGTTCTTATCAAGATCAATTTGTATAAATCCAGCCGTTAAGACTATTTGTTCCATTTTAACCTTTGCACCACCATACAAGAAGACCAACTTATTCTTAACGTCAGTGTAGATTGAATCTCGAGCCGAATAATTTATAATATCATCAAAATCCGAATCATTCACATAAAGTGTGTCCCGTGTATCAGCCTGACCGGTAACAGTGAAGGGATTTTGTATTATTAACAAAACAAAGGGAATAAAATATAGTATGGAATGAAGTTTGCTCAATAGGAGTGAACTAAATTTGTTTATATGCAAAACGATAAGACAAAATTACCAAAATTCAACGTGCATATTGTAAACGCAACAACATGTACTTTAATTGCGCTTATTTTTGTTTTTGTAAATCTTTTTAATCTTGTATACTGCCAAAATTCCGTTCAAACGATTGTAATTGATGCAGGACATGGAGGAAAAGATCCTGGATGCCATGGTAAATTCTCAAAAGAAAAGCACGTTTGTTTGTCGATGGCTCTTAAATTAGGTGCGCTGATAAAAGAGAAATATCCCAATATCAAAGTAATCTATACTAGAGATAAAGATGTTTTTGTTGAATTAGCAGAGAGGGCAAATATCGCTAATAAGGCAAAAGCAGACCTGTTTATTTGCATCC
>WTIB01000265.1 GCA_011522905.1 Crocinitomicaceae bacterium
ATATACCGCTACTCTCATTCATGTATTTCAAGCCAAAATTAAATTGGACAAATTGAATAATAAATTGATTCTTAAATAAACTTATAATGAAAAAAATAGCATTTTTAAGCCTTATAATTTTAATTTTCAGCTGTTCCAATGAGACAGAAAAGAAAGAAACCAGTAAAAAAGAAAATCAGCTTCCATTGGTTATCGCAAATGAGGCGAAGCTCAAAAGTTTCTCACACAAAATTAAAGTTCAGGGCAATGTATCGACAGATAAGGATATCCTGTTGAACTCAGAGATGTCAGGGCTCATAACTCAAATGCATGTTTCACCGGGAAATACTGTAAAAAAAGGACAGCTTATTTTGTCTATGGATGAGTCAATGATTAATTCCAATATCGCTGAATTGGAATCACAATTGGAATACGCAGAATACATGTTCAACAAACAGAATGATTTATTTAACAAGGGTTTAGGTACTGAGCTAGAAACCAAGACAGCAGAAAATCAAGTAAACTCATTAACAGCTAAATTAAAAACCTTAAGGGTGCAAAAATCAAAAATGAGTGTATCTGCACCTTTCGACGGCATTGTCGATCAAACTTATGCCAAAACGGGTCAAATCATTGCACCACAAATGCCTATTTTAAGACTGGTAAATAATGAGGAGGTAGAGGTCACGGCATCTGTATCTGAAAAACATTTCAAGAATATTAAAAAGGGAACCGAGCTAAAACTTTCTTTTCCGAATTACGACATGCCAAGTATTGACGCTGAGGTAGAGAGCGTTGGTAATTTTATTGAGCCAACAAACCGAACCTTTAATATAAGAACGAAGATTAAAAACAACTCATCGCTAATGCCCAACATGCTAGTGGAAGTTGAAATTACTGATCTCAAAATAGATTCAGGTCTAGTCATTCCTTCGAAGAGTATACTTAAGAATCAAGAAAATAGAGATTACATATGGGTACTCAGTGAAAAAGAAGATAATATCTACAGCGTATCTCAAGTTTTCATTGAGGTAATAACAAGCTATAATGGAGAGGCTTTAATCAACAAAAGTGACTCCCTAAAAGAGGGGATGCTGATTATTGAAAGTGGTGCACGAGGAATCACTAAAAAAGATGTGGTAAGGATAAAATAATATTGTGATATGAGCAGTTCAAAAGGATTCGGGTTAACAACTTTAGCAGTAAAAAATGCCAAAACAGTTTTTTTAATTGCAGTAGTCATTATAATAGGAGGCTTGGGCGCATACCAAACCATGCCAAAAGAGAATTTTCCCGAGCTAAAGATACCTGAAATATACATTGGTATAGCAAAACCAGGATCTTCTCCAAAGTACATGTCTGAAAAAATTTCTACAGCAATAGAAAAAGAAATTGGAGGAATTAAACTTGTTGATGAAATCAACTCAAATTCTGTCCATGGATATACAACCATAAGGGTGAAATTTGATTTTAAAATGCCTGTTGATGAAGCATTAGGAAAAGTAAAAGATGCCGTTGACCAAGCGAGAACAAAAAGCGATTTCCCTAAGCTGCCAACGGAACCCAATATTTTTGAATTGGACCCCTCACAAATGCCCATTTTAAATATCAATTTGAGGTCAGAAAATGCAGTGGTGCTTAAAGGGGTTGCAGAAGATTTAGAAAAAAAGATTGAAGAGCTTGCAGAAATAAGTGAGGTAGATATTCGTGGTTTGCCAGAGCAAGAAATGAGAATTGAAGTGGACCCTATCAAAGCACAGTCTGTCAACGTCACTATTGATGATATTGAGAATGCAGTTAAAGCTGAAAATCAAACAATACCCGGTGGTGAAATTTTAATAGATGATATTCGAAAAACCATCAGAATTGAAGGAGAATATAAAAATGCCGAGGAGCTAAGAAAAACGGTGATAAAACAAGATGAATTTATGCCCGTTCATCTGGAAGATGTGGCGAATGTGTTCTTCGGAAACTCAGACACAACATCATTTGCACGTGAATTTGGAACTTCGGTTGTAATGCTTGACATTAAAAAGCAAGGAGGAGAAAATCTTCTTGAGGCATCAAGCAAGATTAACGATATCATTGAAGAATCAAAAAAAGATGGAACGATACCTAAAAGCGTTGACATCAGCTTGACCAATGATCAATCAAATGTGACTAGAGATATGGTTTCAAATCTTGAGAACTCCATCATTTTTGGAATCATATTGGTTGTAGGTGTATTGCTTTTCTTTTTGGGACTTAGAAATGCACTGTTTGTGGGAATAGCTATTCCGCTCTCCATGTTGATGTCTTTTCTCATTTTGAATTCTATGGGCATTACATTAAATGTAATGGTCTTGTTCTCATTAGTTCTTGCCCTTGGAATGCTTGTTGATAACGGTATTGTGATCGTGGAAAACATATACAGGTATATGGATGAGGGGCACTCCTCTTACAAGGCAGTAATAGAGGGTGTTGGTGAGGTAGCTTGGCCGATTATATCATCAACTGCAACAACAGTAGCGGCATTCATTCCACTCGCCTTATGGCCCGGTATAATAGGAGAATTTATGAAGTTCTTACCCATGACATTAATGATTGTTCTTGCCTCTTCTTTATTTGTTGCATTGGTCATTAATCCTGTTTTAGCGGTGACATATATGAAAGTACAGCAGGTGAAACCAAAGCGCACAAAAGTATTTTTATATTCTTTGCTGTTTGTAGCAATTGGCATATTCTTTATCCTTTTCAATTGGATAAGCATAGGTAACTTAAGTGTTTTCGTTGGAATTTTATTGTTGGTGAATCTATTTATTTTCCTTCCTGGAACTGAGATTTTCCAGCATAAATTTCTTCCAAGACTAGAAAGAATTTATGAACGCTTCTTGAGATTTGCTATTATAGGAAAAAGGCCTATTATATTTTTAAGCGGAACGATCGGTTTACTTTTTGGGTCTATAGTTTTATTTGCAACCTTTCCTCCGAAGGTGGAATTCTTTCCAAATAACGAACCTCAATACGTAAATATATTTATTTCACATCCAATAGGTACTGATATTTCCGTTACGAATGAAACAACGCTTGCCATTGAAAAGGATTTAAATGAAATTTTAAATGAATATATGGACGCCGATGATACGACGGGAATCCCAGAAGATCAGAGATTGATAAAATCCATCATTTCACAAGTCGGAGAAGGAACCAGCGACCCAGCACAAGGTGTTTCGATGGGAAATACTCCTCACAAAGCTAGGATCACTGTTAACTTCGCTGAATTTCAATATCGTAGGGGAATTAAAACTTCTGATGTTCTCAAAAAAATTCAATCAGGTCTTCGAGGGAAATATACAGCGGATATAGAAATTACGGCAGCGAAAAATGAACAAGGGCCACCACAAGGTGCTCCAATCAACATTGAAGTAACTGGAAGGGGTGATTACAGTCAGCTCATCAGTGAGTCGGAAAAAATCAGGACCTATCTGGATAGAAAAAATGTGAAAGGGGTGGAAAAACTTAAGCTAAATGTGGACGCCAATAGACCTGAAATTCCAATAAAAGTGGATCGAGATCAAATTAGGAAACTCAATGCCTCAACGTACCAGGTCGGTATGGCATTGCGCAAATCATTACTCGGACAGGATGTATCGACCTATACAACTGATGGTGAAACACATGACATTGTCATTCGCTTCGACAATAGTAACCGTAACAATATCAATTCTCTTCTTGATCAGCGAATGATATTCAGAAACAACAAAGGAAAACTCATGAATATTCCTATTCGATCTGTAATTGAAGATCCTAAAGAGAGCAATAGCTATTCAGCAGTAATACGTAAAGATCAAATTCCTCAGGTATCTATTACATCTAACGTAACAGAGGGATATAATGCAAATGAGGTTGTAAAAAAGCTGAAAGCAGAAATGCTTGAATACGAGAAGGAAGGAAATCTATCAAAAGATGTCAATTATCGCTTTGCCGGACAGCAAGACGAGCAGGCAAAGGAAATGGCTTTTCTTAGTAAGGCATTATTAATCGCCTTATTTTTAGTACTGTTGATTATTGTTTCTCAATTTAATTCCTATTCGGCACCCACGGTGATTTTACTCTCAGTTGTATTAT
>WTIB01000023.1 GCA_011522905.1 Crocinitomicaceae bacterium
TATAGTAAGATAAGTCTATCCTTAAAACTGTTTTCTATCCATATAAAAGCCCTCTACATAAGAGGGCTTTTTTTATTCAAGTATTTTATCGGCCAGAACATTACTTAGCTTGAAATAGCTCTCCTGAGTCCAACCAGCCACATGAGGAGTTATGATGACATTTGACCTATTGTTTAGGTCCATTACAATTCTATTTGAACTACTCATGTCAAAGCTTTTACTCTCCTCGTCTAAAACATCCAGAGCAGCTCCACGAACAAACCCTTCATTGAGACCTCGAATTAGGTCTTTGGTTTTTAAAACTTTTCCTCGAGAGATGTTTAAAACCCAAACAGGCTTCATAAAGCTCTTAAAAAACTGATAATCAGCAATATATCTCGTTTCTGTTGTTAAAGGTACGTGAAAGCTTATCGCGTTGGATTCTTTAAAAATCTCTTCCATATTACTCTCATAAATACCTTCTTTACTAAAACCATTTACATATTTATCGTAAACCAAAACCTTTACCCCAATACTAGACAATTTCTCTGCGAATGCTCTTCCGTTATTTCCATAACCAATAATGCCCACACATAAGTTACTTATTTCTACTCCCCTATTCTTTTCCCTTAACCATTCTCCGTTTTGTATATCACATTGGGCTTGTTTGAAATTATTAAATAGGCTCAATAAAAAGCCTAAACAGTGCTCAGCTACCGCGTTTCTATTTCCTTCAGGAGAGCTATATACCTTAATCCTTTTCTTTTTGCAATAGTCCAGATCTATATTTTCTAATCCAGACCCAGAGCGCGCAATAAATTGAAGGTTGCTAACGTTTCTCAAAACCTCTTCATTCAAAGTTATTCTAGAGCGAAGAACTATTCCCGACGCATCCGCAATCATTTTACTCAGCTCATTGAGTGGACTGTTTGTACAATCAATACATAAATATCCTGCATTAGCTAACCTTTCTTCAAGAATTGAATGGACGGAATCGAGAAAATAAACTTTTTGCATTTTTTGAAAGTATCAGTAAAGATAAATTTTTAAAGAATTACATAATCTAATGAAAAAACAGCTTTTATATTTTTAATTTGAGGACGCTTCTCTGTGTTTTAAGGGTGTTTGTCCTTGTGGTTGTTTTTATTGTCTTAAATCGTTTTAAATCGATTATCTTCCTAAATAAACCAAAAGAACGGAAATATCACTAGGCGTCACGCCAGAAACTCTTGAGGCTTGACCAATTGTAGCAGGTTTGATTTCAGATAATTTTTCTTTTGCTTCTGTGCTTAAGCTTTTTAATTTTTTGTAATCAATATTTTCTGGGATTGACACTTTTTCCAAGCGAACCATTTTTTCAGCCTGATCTTGTTCTCTATCAATATACCCCTCATACTTCATTTGAATTTCCGTTTGAGAAACAACATCTCCATGCTCTTTTTCGGCAAGTTCTGCTTTCTTTTTAGCGTCTGGAGAATATTGTAATAGATCATCCAAATAAACTTTTGGTCGTGTAATTATAGAAGACAATTTGACTTGTTGTTTAATCGGAGAGGATCCTTTACTTTTTAAAAATGGATTGATCACGCTCGGTGCAATACCTATTTTTTTCAAATCTTTTATAAGCTGTTTTGTTCCGTTTATTTTTCGTTTGACCGACTTATAAGCCTCTTCACTTGCTAAACCAATTTCTCTTCCAATAGGGGTTAAACGAATATCAGCATTATCTTGTCTTAAAAGTATTCTATATTCCGCCCTACTTGTAAACATTCTGTAAGGCTCATCCGTACCCTTCGTGATTAAATCATCGATTAATACACCTATGTATGCCTCGTTTCTTGTTAATACAAAAGCTTTTTTGTTTTTAATCTTATGGCTAGCATTAATTCCGGCAATTAAACCCTGACACGCAGCCTCTTCATAGCCCGTTGTACCGTTTATTTGACCCGCAAAAAACAAGTTTTCAATTTTTTTAGTCTCTAATGATTGATGAAGTTGGGTTGGAGGAAAATAATCATATTCTATGGCATAACCCGGCCTAAACATTTTAGCTTTTTCAAACCCAGGGATTGTTCTTAATGCTTTTAATTGCACCTCCTCGGGAAGAGAAGTGCTAAATCCATTTACATATATTTCAATAGTGTCCCAGCCTTCAGGTTCAACAAAAATTTGGTGACGATCTCTTTCCGAGAAACGATTGATTTTATCTTCAATACTTGGACAATAACGCGGGCCTGTACTTTGAATTGCTCCATTAAACATTGGAGAGCGATCAAATCCTGTCCTAAGAATTTCGTGTGTTTCCTTATTAGTATAAGTAATGTAACAGGATCTTTGTTTTTGTAATGCTTTAGTATTAGAAAAACTAAATTTTGATGCCGGACTATCTCCTTCTTGTTCTTCCATCTTTGAATAATCTAAGCTCCTACCGTCCACTCGGGGAGGTGTACCTGTTTTCATTCTTCCTGATTGAAAACCCAAAGAAACCAGTTGTTCTGTAATTCCTGTTGAAGCTCTTTCTGCAGCTCTACCTCCACCAAATTGCTTCTCACCTAAATGAATTAAACCATTTAAAAAAGTACCATTAGTTAAAATAACCGTTTTTGAAAGTATTTCTATTCCTAAAGCTGTCTGAACTCCTTTTACTACATTATTCTCGACAATTATACCGGAACACATGTCTTGCCAAAAATCTATATTTTCGGTTTGTTCAAGAAGAAGCCTCCACTCGTTTGAAAAGACTTGTCTGTCGTTTTGAGTTCGAGGAGACCACATAGCAGGACCCTTAGACCTGTTCAACATTCTAAATTGAATCGCGCTTTTATCACTAATTATTCCTGTACCACCACCTAAAGCATCTATTTCCCGAATAATTTGACCTTTCGCCACACCACCCATTGCAGGATTACAACTCATTTGAGCTATTGTATTCATGTTCATTGTGAGCAATAAAACTTTATTACCCATTTTGGCAGAGCAATAAGCGGCTTCACATCCTGCGTGCCCCGCACCAACAACTATGATGTCATATTGATTAAGCATCCTTTTTTTTCACGTGGAACAAAATTACAGCAAAAGAATTATTATGAGAAATTGTTTCACGTGAAACCTATCATTTTTAGATATTGATTTTCTTTTGATCGCATGGTTTTGCTTTGTGCATCAGTCTTGTCATTATAACCACATAAATGAAGTAACCCGTGAATAACCAGCCTGGATGTTTCGTTGAGGTAAGTCTCATTGTTTATTTCACTATTCTCCTTTGCTCGATCAACGCTAATAAATAAATCACCGCTAATTTCTTTCTCTCTATTGAATGAAAAAGTTATGATGTCTGTATAAAAATCGTGATTTAAATGGGCTTTGTTTATAGATAACAAGTAGTCGTCAGAACAAAATATTACATTAATGTTTCCCAACATAAACCCCTCATTATCAACAAGTTCAGTAGATTTCAGGGCGCTTATTTCATGTTCCTTTGGAAGAGGAACACATTCTTCATAAAAGAAATGTATCATTTACTGAAAAATAAGCTCACCTCGTTTCCTTCGCCAATAAATTCCACTTTATCCGCCAAGTTTTTCATTAAAAAAATACCTCTACCGTTTTCTTTTAAAATATTATCCGGAGATGTTGGGTCAGGTAAATTGTTAAAATCAAAACCAGGTCCTTCATCTTTAACCGAAAAACAAACACTTTTAGAGCTATCTAAAACTGAAACATCTATTTGTAAGCTATTATTTTCTTTATTCCCGTGTTGTATTGCATTGTTTACCGCCTCGGTCACCGCAATCAACACATTACCATAAGCTTCCTCATTTACACCAACACTTGTACATACCTTATCAATAAGCTTTTCAATAGTAGCTATAGATTGGTAGTCTGAGGTTAGTTTTAAGGTTTCAATAACATTATACTCTTGATTCATAATAATTGAAAAAACTTAATTATCATCAAAATATTCATCTGCTTTCTCTTTATAATACCTTTTGTATAAAGGCTCAGCATAACGCAATAATTCAATTTGTTTTAATTTCTGTTTATTATACTCCTCAAATATAATTTTGTTACCATTTTCTTGATTTTTTCCACTTTTAGATTCTC
>WTIB01000137.1 GCA_011522905.1 Crocinitomicaceae bacterium
GTATTTATCAAGCTTTTACCCAATATAATAAAGCAGAAAATCTAATGACATCTTGTTTAGCGCCAATAAAAAATGTACTTAATGCACCTGAAAATATTTTAAAACTTTCCGATTTATTATTCTTTTTGAATCAGAACAATGCTATCGCTGGTTATCGTTATTTTAATGTCAACAAAAGTGAGCTAGGCATATTGAAATACGGAGTTGAAGATATTGAAAGAAGATTGAATATTTTGCATGTATAGGGGTGATTTGGTTTTTTTAAGACTTGTGGAATTAAGAGATGCTTCTCTCATTTATGAATGGGAAAAAAATAAAGAGATCATAAATTCTACAAAAAGGGATGAACCATTAACTATTGCTTTTATAGAATCAATCATAATGGAACAAAGAAATGTACTGATTTCAGGCCAGGTTCGTTATGTAATCTGTAATTGTAATTCGAATATTCCAGTGGGAGTGGTTGATTTGTATAATATTGATTTCAATATTGGAAACGCAGATGTCGGTATTGCCATAGTGGATGAAATAAATCGCAAAAAGGGTTTTGCTTCGGAAGCTTTGAAATTAATTGGGGAATTCGCATATAATGATTTGGGGCTAAGTCAATTGAAGGCAATGGTTGCTTTGGATAATGTCGCGAGCAATTCACTATTTATGAGTGCCGGTTATGCCATAGATAGCTCCTCTATCTCTGAAAAAAATATGAATTTGTTTACAATTGAATTTTAATGGGTAATGAAAAAAAAGAAAAAAATAATTATTGGTATATCAATTATGTTGGTGGCTTTATTGGTTTTATTGATACCAGAAATCTATTCAAAAGTCAATCTTTACTTCGCGAGTCAAGAATTGACAATCAATAAAGTAGAAAAGTCATTTTATATTAAGAAAAGAACGAGTTTAGAAGACCTTGCGACTCAATTAAAAAAAGAAAACATTATTGCTGATGTGAGCTCATTTATTCAAATTGGAGAATATAAAGGCATGGATGAGAATAAAATAGCATTAGGTAAATACCTCATAGCCCCAAATACAAAAGTTAAAGATTTGCTTAACGGCTTCAAAATAAATTCAAAAGGAAATGGAAATGCTGAGGTTGAGGTTACAGTCACCTTTAATAATTGCAAGGGAATGTTTCAGCTCAATCAGCTTTCTCAGAAGGTATCGGAATCCATTATAGTTGATAGTGCCACTATTGCGTCATATCTGAACGATCCTTCAACATACAATAAATACGGTTTTACAAAAGAACAATTCCCTGCAATGTTTATTTCAGATAGCTATCAAATGTTTTATGATACTGATGAAAAGCAGTTTGTGGATCGAATGGCTAAAGAATTTAGGAATTTTTGGAGCTCCGGTAGATTGGGTCAGCTTGATCAGATTAATTTGAAGTCTCCTTCCGAGTTATATACATTGGCAAGTATGGTTTATATGGAACAATCAAGGCTTGAAGAGGAATGGAGTGATATTGCGAAATTATATCTAAATCGCATGGAAATAAACATGCTTTTGCAATCAGATCCAACATTTGTCTTTTGTTGGGGAGATAAATTGAAGGGTGTAACAAGATTACTATACGAACATAGAGATATAGAATGTGCATACAATACGTATAAAATTAAAGGCCTTCCTCCAGGCCCTATTTGCTTGGTGAATCGTCGTGTACTAGAGGCTTCATTAAATCCTAGTGAGGTAAATTATTTATACATGTATGGGGATGGTGTAAGACATTATTTCAGTAGGAACTATGGAACCCATTTGCGTAATACACGCAGGTGATATTTAAAAATAAGAAGATAATGAAAAGGAGAACGTTTTTTAAATTCGGACTGAGTTCAGCCGCTTTGGCTTTACTTAAATCAAAAAATGTTTATGCTGGATTAAATCAGCAGGGTAGATTGAACAATAATAATCTCATTAAACGAAATAATATTGTTATTTCTACCTGGAGTCATGGGATTAAAGCCAATGATGAAGCTTGGCGTATTCTATCCGAAGGCGGTAAGTCGATTGATGCGGTTGAAGCGGGTGTAAGAGTTACAGAAGCAGATATAACCAACCGAAGTGTGGGAATTGGCGGAAGGCCAGACAGGGATGGTCACGTAACATTGGACGCTTGTATTATGGATGAAAATTCAAGATGTGGGTCAGTTGCTTGTCTTGAGGGAATAAAACACCCTATTTCAGTAGCAAGGGCTGTTATGGAAAAAACACCACATGTAATGCTTGTTGGAGATGGGGCAAAGGAATTTGCTGTCCAGCAAGGCTTTCAGAAATGTAAGACTCCAATAAAGGAAGTAAAAAAGGATTGGAAAGCCTGGAAAAAAGAAAATAAAGATTTATTAAAAAAACCGAATATAAATCATGAAAACCATGATACGATTGGAATGTTGGCCATGGATGAGTATGGAAATATGAGTGGATCCTGTACTACAAGTGGTTGGGCCTACAAAATGCATGGAAGAGTAGGGGATTCTCCTATAATTGGTGCTGGTCTTTTTATCGATAATGAAGTTGGAGGTGCATGTGCGACAGGAATGGGAGAAGCCATTATACGAATAGCAGGGAGTCATACAGTAGTTGAATTGATGCGACAGGGAAAAACACCCCAAGAAGCTTGTAAGATAGCGGTTGAAAGAATCATCTCAAAACATACGGATTTGACTGGTCTTCAATGTGGTTTTCTTGCAATGGACATGTTTGGGAGAGTAGGTTCCTATTCCGTTTATTCTGGCTTTAATTATGCCATTCAAAAAGAAGATGGAAAAAATGAAATGATTAATTCAGATTTTGATAGAGAATGGTAATGTATTGAAATATATTATGTTAATTAATTATAATTAAACTTAAGGTTCACTCAAATATTTCTCTTAGTCTTAGGGTGAATTCCAAAACTTGAGACCAACCCAACCAATGTCCATAGTCGTTAATGGTGTCGTTATGCCATATGAAGATAAAATCTCCACCATATTTTTTTGCTTCCATAAAAAGCTCAACAATTTTCTCCTGAGCTGATTCAGGTGACATCCCTAGATACTCATTTAGAGTACCATCCATATATGCGAAGGGATGGATTTTCAATTTCGTTTTTTGGTTCGTCAAAACGTTAAACCATAAATGTTTTCGTGCTGTGCCCGCCCGATAACCACAGATATCTGCATAGCCCATTGAATAATCATTTTCTATACCTTGTTCAATTAATGTTTCATAGGTATTGGGTAGTGTCATTTTTAAATAATGTTGTCTGCTGTTCTGGACGTGTTTTGAAAGAATATTCTGAAGTCTTTCGATTTCGTTATGAACAAAGAACTCATTTGAATTGGATTTATAGCTTGGATGTATTCCAATTGTTGCTATTTTTCCCATCTTTTTGATGAGACGAATATGCCTTTTATGTTTGTATGAAATATTCTTATCGTATTTTCCATAGTCACCTAAAAGCCAAAATAACTTTATGTCAAATCCTCGTCTGTGAATCTCATAAATTTTATCAAAATTGTCATAGGGGTCTTTTTTACTTCCGCTAATCACCATTCTTCTTTCCAACAATTTATCAGCGTTTTTTTTCCATAAGTCTTTAAAATTTGCCAAAACTGTTCTCAAAAGTCCTTTGTGTTTAAAGGCATAAGCTTTGTCTATATCAAATGTTGGGATAATTTGAGGGTGATGTATTTTCTTTTGATAGTTGAATCCGCAATGATGCTTAAAATAATCCAGAATATCTTCCGCCCAGTGATCGCACATAACACGATGGTGCCAATTAAATCTATATAAAACAGTGTTTTTTCCTTCATGTCTGCCGTGTTGGTCTAGCAGAGTTGAATTGTATTCTTCATATCTAGTGAGAATATAAAAAATGCTTGCAAATGGATCTGTTTTTTCATTAATAGTCAAACACTCTTCGTTGTGAAATAAATTCTTGTTGATACTGAAATTATAGACTCCTTTCCGAAATAAAATAGAGGAAGGAATCATAGAAACAACACCTTCATCAAATATTTCTCTCGAATAATTGAATTTTGGAGATTTTGAGTCTAAAAAATAATTTTTTTCAAGTGTCAGTTCATAGTTTAGA
>WTIB01000293.1 GCA_011522905.1 Crocinitomicaceae bacterium
CTTTAGAATGCTATTAACTACATCAACGATGAAAATTCTACGTAATGATTGTTCAGAGAACAATTCGACCTGTCCCATATTGGAAAATATATTTTCGGTCATGCAGGTAAAAATACTGTGGACGTTCTTATTTCTATTTTCGATAGTTTTCGGGGGAATCAGTCAAAACTTTACAGTCAATACCCAAGTGGATACTCCAGATGCAAATCTTTCAGATGGAATTTGTGCTGACGCTTCAGGGAATTGTTCGTTAAGAGCTGCAGTGATGGAATCAAATGCCTTAGGTGGAACTCATGAAATTTCACTTCCGGATGGACTATATACCCTAACAATTGCAGGTCAAGGAGAAGACCAATCTGAAACTGGGGATATTGATATTAATGCTGATATTATATTAGTTGGGACATCTGTAATGGGCACAATTATAAATGCTGATAGTTTAGATAGAGTGTTCCATATATTATCCGGGAATTCAGTTCAAATGTCATTGATTACCATTGAGGAAGGATATGCATTTCCAGGAAATGGAGGGGGTATTCTAAATGAAGGAATTTTAGCGTTAAATGACTTACATATTTCCAATAATTCATGCGAACTTAATCAAGGAGGAAATACCATTGGTGGATTTGGAGGGGGGATATCCAATGAAGGAGAGCTTACTGCATCAAGAATCACCATTTTTGAAAATGTAGCAAGGGGAGGAATTGGAACAAATGGATCTAATGGTGGAGGTGGAGGTGGTAGCACTCCCGGATTTGGAGGAGGGATATATAATGGAGAAACAGGAATTGTCTATCTAGAAAATTCAACGATTTCATCAAATTTAGCGGTTGGAGGAAGATTTTCTGGAGGGTCAACAAATGGGGGTAATTTCACCATGTCAGGAAATCCTGGTGCTGGACCATTTGGCGGATCTGGAGGCGCGGGTGGTGGAGGTGCTGGCGGAGATGCAACGGGAGATTATTCTGGTGGCGGTGGTGGTGGAAGCTCTGCTGGATTTGGAGGATTAGGTGGAGTTGGTGGCTTTGGTGGTGGTGGCGGTGGTCGAGGAGCTAAGTCAGGTGGAGGTTCTTCTGGGGCAGGCGGATTAGGCGGCTTTGGTGGAGGTCAGGGCTCTGGTCCTTGCTGTTCGTCTGGAGGTGGCGGAGGTGCTGGAGCTGGTATGGG
Organism: Crocinitomicaceae bacterium; assembly: GCA_011522905.1. Taxonomy (GTDB): domain Bacteria; phylum Bacteroidota; class Bacteroidia; order Flavobacteriales_D; family Crocinitomicaceae; genus UBA952. The sequence continues at coordinate 1,168 of WTIB01000293.1, forward strand.
GGGAGGAATTTTTAATAATGGAGGAAATTTTAATCTTATCAATACGACCATTGCTTTTAATAAGGCGCAAGGAGGACAAGGCCGATTTCTTAATCCTACAAGTGGATATGCAGCAGGAGGAACTGATGGAGAAGGATATGGTGGTGGTATCTTCAACCGTATCGGGATAGTTGATTTAAACAATGCCCTTATCTCTTATAATGTAAATATCAACGATGTAGAAAATGCCAATTTGTTGGGAGTTACGACGGACGAGGACCTCTATGGGGATTTCACTTCTACAAATGGAAGTAATCTTGTTTTTAATATTGGTGCAGGTATATTGTCTGGGAATACCACTGGAAATATATACAGTCAGGATCCATTATTACTTCCTTTAGCTGATAATGGAGGAAATACCTATACACATGCCATTACTCCTTGCCCCCCGGGACCTGCTGTTAATGCGGGTAATGATGCCATCGCTCCTCTTTTTGATCAACGTGAATTTCCAAGAAACGGTATTTCGGATATTGGTTCATTTGAATCAGATCTTGCAGAGATTAATCTTTCCTATGAGGTTATTGAACCTTGTCAAAACCAATCTAATGGAAGCATAACCGTCACCCCTCAAAGTACACCAAGCTATTCATACCAATGGGATGCCGCTGCAGGAAATCAATTGGACTCAACGGCCACTGATCTAGCTGAAGGCTTGTATTCGGTTACGATAACTGATGGTAATGGATGCATTAAAGACACTACTTTTGAATTACTTTCTGCGCCAACACCTCAAATCGATTTGTATGATGATCAAGAAGAATGTGAATCTTTTATTTTGTCGGAAATTACAGGAAATTCATTGTCTGGGAGTGAATCTTATTATACGGAAAGTGGAGGTATAGGAACGGCCTTTGTTCAAGGAGATGAAACCTACACATCTCAGACCATCTATGTATATGATGTTATCGGAAATTGTTCTGATGAGGTTTCATTTGAGCTTACAATAAACAGTTTACCAGAAGTAACTAGCTTCACAGGTGGCGGTGCGTACTGCGAAGGAGAGACTCCTCAAAATTTATTCATTGAAGTTGAAGGAACACCCGATTACACTATTGAGTATACATTAGATGGGGAACCATTTAGTATCACCACAGCTGATCAAAATATTGATTTTGGAAACCTTACAGGAGAATATATCATCACAGGAATTGAGGACATGCATTGTGCCAATGATGTAGATCTTTCTCAATCTATTGTTGTATATCCGCTACCTTTAGCGCCCCAAACTTCTGGCAATCAATCCTTTTGTGCCAACGAAACAATATTGCCAATTTTGGCTCAAGGATCTTCAGATGGAAGCTATACTTGGTATGCTGATATGGGTTTGACCCAGGTGTTAAGTACTGAAGACCAATATTTGCCGAGTGACATTCCAGGAGTTTACACCTATTATGTGACGGCAACAGAAAACAATTGTGAAGGGCCCGCTGAAAATGTCGAAATCGAAATAAAAGTTTGTGAGCTGGTTATTCCGACAGCATTTACGCCTGACGATGATGGTATAAATGATGTATGGGAAATTGTGAATATTGATTTGGTATATCCAAATAATACCGTCAGTGTATATAATAGATTAGGAAACAAGGTTTACGAATCCCAAAAAGGTCATTATCATGATAATCCATGGAATGGTTCTTACAATTCTAAAGAATTGCCTGTAGCTTCTTATTATTTTATCATTGAGCTGAATGATGACAGTAAGGAAAACATTACAGGATACGTCAGTATTTTAAAGCCTTAATCAGCGCCTAACATAAGTGCTTCAGCGATACTTTTGGAGATGTTTAGGTTTAATTTTTCTTCCATCCAAAGCCATTGTCCCGCGGGGTTTACTTCAAGAAAGATATACTCCCCTTTTGGATTGACAATAAAATCATAAGCACCATAGAATATCTTAAACTCCTTATGAAGTTTTAGAAGTTTCTTTTCTATTTCCTTTGGCAATTTGAAAAGCTCATATTCAATATTTAATTGATCCTTTCGCCAGTCAAATTGAGTGGATTTATTTATTTGTGAATTTATTTTTATCGGAAAGACATTGTCTCCAACTATCGTAATTCTTAATTCAAAGTCCTTGTCAATATATTCTTGAAATATACACGGAGCCTGCTCAATATTAGCACTTTTTTCACCTATCTCCTTTTGAGACATCATTGAAGAATATAAGATGCGATCCGGTGGTACTATGAAATAGCTTAAGGGTTTATATACTGCTTTATTGAAATCTTTTGTTTTTTCTTGGACAAGACCACTGTTATTACTTATGATACTCTTGGGAATCTTAAATCCAGTTTGATGAGCCCTTTCAAGCTGAAAGGGTTTATTTCGGGTTAAGGAATCGGCTTCTCTTCGATTCATCCAAAAGCAATTTTTAAGAAAATATTTTAGTGGCTCTAAGGTCAATCCCCATTCTCTTTGAATGAACTTTACTCTTTCAAATTCGTCCCTGTTTTCAGGTGCTGAAGTAATGTTTGGCTTTAACCTCCACCAAACGGATTTAATTTGATTGGCATCGACTGAAAGACTACCCGCTTGGATTAAAATACGAAATGGATTGTAGGTGTAGGTAATGGCGTTTGTAGCGCCCTTATAAGGATTAAAAATAATAGGGGTGTGGTTATTTTCTTCTAGTATACGAGATATAACTTGTATATGAGAATCTTCCTTGTCCCCGATAATTAATATGTATGACATAGGAAGAAAGTTAAGGCCTCGATAAGAGGCCTTTTTATTTACATATCGAAATCTGAATCAATCCCTGTATCAGTTCCTCGCGGGCCGTTAGTTATTGTAGTTGTAGTTGTTTCGCTATCAGAATCTCCAGCAGCCACTCGACTTGTCATTGTTTCACCTAAAGGCTTAATT
>WTIB01000292.1 GCA_011522905.1 Crocinitomicaceae bacterium
ATCTAGTTCAAGAAGCTCTTCTGGATGAGTTACTCTTCCCCAAGATAGGTCGGTAATATGAATTAATCCATCAACACCTCCAAGGTCAATAAATACTCCGTACGAAGTAATATTTTTAACAATACCTTCTAATACTTGACCTTTTTCTAAACCAGAAATAATTTGTTTCTTTTGTTCTTCAAGTTCAGCTTCAATGAGCGCTTTATGGGAAACAACAACATTTCTGAATTCCTCGTTAATTTTAACAACTTTGAATTCCATGTTTTTGCCCACATAAATATCATAGTCACGTATAGGTTTAACATCAATTTGCGAACCAGGAAGGAATGCTTCTATTCCAAATACATCCACAATTAATCCACCTTTAGTACGACACTTCACATGACCTGTGATGATTTCTCCTGTTTTCAACACTTCATTTACTCGAATCCACGCACTGTGCATTCTTGCCGTTTTGTGAGAAACAATGAGCTGTCCTGTTTTATCTTCTCTACATTCAACGTAAACATCAACGGTATCGCCAATCTTTAAATCTGGATTGTAACGAAATTCATTGGCAGCAACAACACCTTCGGATTTGTATCCAATGTTGATGATGATTTCTTTTTTGGTGATGTGAACAACTGTTCCTTGAATGACCTCTTTTTCATTGATTGAAGTGAGGGTTTTAGCGTAGACATCAGACATTTCTGATCTTTCTACTTGGGTATATCCATCAAATTGTAAGGATTCCCAGTCAAAATCTGCAGTTCCCTGCATTACTTTTTCTTTTGCCATTGGGCTTAAGCTTTGTATTTCAAGACTCCTTCTTCTTGAAAGGGTTAAACTTCAGTCACAATTTAAGGAGTGTGACTCTTTTCGAGGGTGCAAATTTACACCTTTCTTTTAAATAAAAAAGGAGTTCAAGGAAATATTTTAAATCAGATTTTATACAGTATCAGCACTGTAACCGTATACGGCTGGGTTTTTACCTCCCATCGGTCGAATATATGCAGATAATTGACCTCTGTGGTGGATGATGTCATTATGGAAAAACCACATCATGTGCATGCGAGGTAATGTAATAAATGATTTACCTTCAATAAGCAATTCAATGGGCTCGTTTTCCCATTGCTCATTTGACATTTCATTCAATGAATCCAGTGCTTTTTCCCATAGGCCTTTCATTTCATCCGCAAGTTGTTTGGGGTTTTCGAAATCATGTTTTAATCTTTCATCACATTGCGCATTGTTTGCGATTACATCCAAATCATATACATGAGCTACGATGTGTTCTGCTATTTCATAGGCCGTTCGATTCACGGGATGAGGCTTATATTGAAGATTATCAGCGGGAAGAGCGGCAATAATATCATAGGTTGCCTTCAGCTCATTAGCCGAATAGGCTTTAAAAAATTCAAGATTCGTCATGATTTAAGAGTTTTCGTTTGAACAGAAATTTACAAATATTTTTCTAATTATCACTTGGGTTATTAGGAAATTTGGAAATCATTTTGAATTTGCCCTTTTGTTTTTCAAGAGCAGTTTTCCAAAGGTCCTTCATGTCTGTATCAAGGATCAGTGATTTATCAATATTGTTCACGGTAATCCAAGTTTTTTCATTAAGCTCTTCATCAAGCTGATTCTCGTCCCAACCAGAATAACCAATAAAAAATCGAATCTGATCATTTAAAGACGGATTGTTTTCGAGTATTCTACAGACATCATCAAAGTCACCACCATAATAAAGGCCATCCTGTATTTTCAATGAGTTTTTCACATCCTCTCCCAAAGAGTGTATGAAAAACAGACTGTCCTTAGATACGGGGCCGCCAAAACCAATTCGGGCATTTATGTTTGGGAAGTTTGAATCAATTTTATGTAAATCGATATCCAAATAATTATTTAAAACAAAACCGAAAGTTCCATCTTGATTATGTTCACAAAGAACCACGACGGAACGACCAAAATAAGGGTCGTTGAGAAACGGATCCGAAATCAAAACGCTTCCCTTTACTGGCTTTTCGTTGTTCGCAAATGAAAAATTCAATTTTTTCATTTTGCAAAGGAACAAAAAAGACAAAGGATGACAATGCTTTTTAGTAAAACATATTTTTAAATTTGTATTTTATGAAGTTTAGCGCTATTGATATTGGAACAAATGCGGCTCGTCTACTGGTTGGGGAGGTAGTAAAAGAGTCAAATAAGTCTTTTGTAAAAAAAATATCCTACACAAGAATTCCTTTGAGGTTAGGAGATGATGCATTTTCATTAGGTAGGATTGATGTCAAGAAGAAATCAAACTTAATCAATACGATTAAGGCCTTTCAAATCATTTCAGACATTTTCGAAGTAAACAAAATGCGAGCAGTAGCAACTTCTGCAATGCGAGAAGCAGAAAATGGTTCTCAAATTGTTGAAGATATTAGGCAGGGGTTTGGAATTGATTTAGAGATTATTTCTGGGGAAGAGGAAGCGAATTTAATTCTAGGAACATTTATGCTTTTGGATATTGCCAAGGGGCAACCTTTTGTAGTCATTGATGTAGGTGGAGGATCGACTGAAATTAATATCTATAAGGGAAACCAGAAGATTGCTTCACAATCCTTTAAAATTGGAACAATTCGCATGTTGAAAGGAAAAGTAAAAAAAGGCATTTGGGTTGAGCTCAATTCGTGGATCAGTAATTTTGTTAATGCTTCAGAAAGCTTTATGGTATTTGGTACGGGAGGAAATATCAATAAAACGCATAAATTGTTAGGGATAAAGAGTGGAAATCCAATACCGATTCAGGAGATGGCGGTTTTAAAGGAGAAATTAAAATCTTTAACGCTCGAAGAACGAATGAAACGATACCAGATCCGTCCCGACCGTGCTGACGTTATTGTTCCTGCTTTGGAAATATATACTCGAATTTTGACCAATTTCAAGTCTCCAAATATATTTGTGCCTAAAATTGGTTTATCTGATGGAATGATTTATCAGATGTATTTGGAAGAAAATAAAATTTAATGTCGCAGAAACCCAGGATTTCAAAAGGAACAAGAGATTTTTCACCATCTGAGGTTGGGAAAAGAGAATACATTTTTTCAACCATGAAAAAGGTGTTTGGTAAATATGGGTTTCAGCCAATAGAAACACCTAGTTTTGAACTATCAGAAACTTTACTTGGCAAATATGGTGAAGAGGGAGATCGCCTGATTTTTCGCATATTAAATTCAGGAGATAAAATGCTGAAAGCGGATATCGATGCTCTAAAGAATCGTAATCTGAATAAATTTTCAAATTCGCTTTCGGAAAAGGCTTTGAGATATGACCTTACAGTTCCTTTTGCGAGATATGTTGTTCAGCATCAAAATGATATAACCTTTCCTTTTAAACGGTATCAAATTCAACCTGTTTGGAGAGCTGATAGGCCTCAACATGGGAGGTACCAGGAGTTTTATCAATGTGATATTGATGTTGTGGGAAGTGATTCATTGCTCTATGAGATAGAGTGTATTCAGATTTTTGATGAAGTGTTGTCCAAATTAGGATTGCCCGGATTTACGATTAAAATCAATAACCGAAAGTTGCTTAATGGAATTGCGGAGGTTTCTGGAGAGTCAGATCGTCTTGTAGATATTGTTACAGCTATTGATAAGCTGGATAAAATAGGGGTAGAGGGAGTTGTGGAGGAATTGACTAAAAGAGACATTTCCCAAAGCTGCATTGACATGATTAAACCTTTATTTGAATTGAAAGGCACGAATAAGGAACGTTTGGATCAAATGTCTGATTTTTTGGCTGACTCAGAAATTGGCATGAAAGGTCTGCAAGAGCTGTCCTTTTTATTTGATATCATGAAGCATACTTCTTTACAAAAGGGAAAGCTCGAATTTGACGTGTGTTTAGCTAGAGGTTTAAACTATTACACGGGAGCTATTTTTGAGGTGCTTGCAGATGATGTAAAAATGGGCAGTATATGTGGAGGAGGCCGATATGATGATTTAACATCCCTGTTTGGACTTAAAGGAGTCTCTGGTGTAGGTATCTCTTTCGGTGCTGACCGAATTTATGACGTTTTAAATGAACTAGAACTGTTTCCGGATA
>WTIB01000217.1 GCA_011522905.1 Crocinitomicaceae bacterium
AATCATTTCTGATACTCGAAGACCACAAGAATATATGATAGCAAGAATGGTTTTGTGTTTAAGGTTATAGGACTTTTGAAAAAGGCGTTGAACCTCTTCTTTACTTAATACGACAGGTAACTTCTTGTCTTTTCTTGGACGTTCGACATAATAGAATTCACGTTTTTTCCCAAGTACTTTTTCATAATAGAATTTTATGGCATTGATGTGTTGATTTTGAGAACTTTTTGAATATCCTTTTTGGATTAGTGATTCAAGGTAATTTAAAATGTCTGTTTTATGAAGCTCCTTTGGTTCAGTATCCTTAAAATATTGGAAGAAGGACCGCAGACATGCCATGTACGTGCTTATTGTATTAGTGCTATACCGCTGAATAATCAGTTTTTGTTTTGTTCGGTTTAAATCTTTCATGTCGTAAACATCGGAAAAAGTCAACATGTAGTCGTCTATTAAACAAATATAAACGACTAAAAATCGACAACAAATGAATAATAGTCGGAAAAGACTTTTTGGGCTCCTCAATTTTGCGGTGTCGAATGAAGCGACAATCAATTATTTCAAACTTTTAAAAATTTACAATTATGAATGCATTAAGAAACAAAGTCAGTTTGATCGGAAGATTAGGAAGAGATCCAGAAATGATCACCTTCGATTCAGGCAAATCCCTTACACGATTTAGCATGGCTACACACCAAAAGTACAAATCAAAAAATGGCGAGTGGAACGAGGACATCCAATGGCACAACGTAAGTGCCTGGGGTGCTCTTGGAAAACGAATGAACGACATCTTGAGCAAAGGCAAAAAAATCATTGTTGAAGGACGTTTAATTCATCAGACTTACGAAAACAAAAATGGTGAACGAAAAAACCGAACGGTGGTTGAAGCCAATGAATTTATGCTTTTTGATCCTTTAGCGCATAACGAGCAAGACCAAAACCAAGCGGAGGCTTGAGATGAATTTGGTACACCTCATAGGTACAATTCAATCTGAGCCGAGACTTCATGAGCTTCCGAATGGTCGGAGGCTCGTGAGGTTTACTTTAGTGACGGAGGAGAGCTATCTCGATAGCAAAGGACATAAAAAGTACAAGAAAAATTGGCACAATCTTTCTGCCTGGGGGCGATGGGTGCAGATACTTCTCGAATGTGGACCCATGGGTACATCGATCGCCATAGAGGGCAGAATTGTCAGCCAATTCTATTTTGTAAATGGCAAAAAGCAAATGACATCCGAAATCGAAATCAATGATTTGGTTATTCTTTAATGATTTTCGTTATCTGGTTGTTGATTTTCAAAATATACATTCCAACTTTCAGATTGGATATATCAATACTGGTTGAATTTGAAGAAGAATCCTTTTCTATCATTCTTTGTCCTGATAAACTATACAAAACACAAGTCAAAGTTGTAACTGATGGTGAGGTAATATGAATGATATTCTTACTTGGATTTGGATACACTTGGTAAGACACCAACTCTTCTTCAACAATAGATGCATTGGGGTCATAGATGTAGAATTCATATTCTGCTCGTTCCGGAGAAAGTCGCATGGCATTGTTGTTTTGAGCTCTGATGTAATATTTCACTGCTTGTCCTGAAGCATAATAAGGAAGTGCCGCGGTATAAATACCATCATTGGCAATTGCATCTCCATTGCTTCCATCATCGTACATCTGAAAAGGAACAAACATTGAATTGTGTGGGCTCGTGGTGACCATTAAATCAACTTGATTTGTATTTCCAGCAATGACCGTTACAATTCCATTGTTTAGTTCTACATTTGCCAAACTCGGTGGCATATTTGTAATGGCAGGGAGTCCCATTAAATAGCTGTTTCTTTCATTAATGGTGGACATAATACCCGCAAAGCCCCAACCTGCCCAAAAGGCTTCTTCGACGTTACTGTAAAAATAGCTCATCGGGAAGGCCTTATTGAAGTCTTGATTGGCTGGAATCAGTGCCTCCTCATGAAGCTCAGCAATATCATTTCTTATGCTTGCGGTATCAAGAAGGGTTTCAGAAAAAATAGTGCGCAAATGGGCGTCAAATTGCTTTTTTCTGAGTGGATCTGCCATGAGTTTTTGGAACAAGGGTCTTGAATTGGCTGCATATTGACTGCCATATGAATCGTAGTTGTAAACCACCTCCGGAGACCAATATTCAAATCCCAAAATGGCTCCAACAAAGGCATTATCGAAATCCCAAGGAATCATTTGAAAAAGACCATCCTCTGTTCTATACAGGTAGTAATTGTGTACATAATATCCATTGTAGGTATCCAAATTCAAGATGGCGGTATTCACAGCAAAATTCCACAAGACTCTATCAATATTTAGAATGCTTCCTAGATTTTCAAAATCATAATTCAAAGTATAAATCAAATCCATCAGCTCTCCCCATCCTGATTCAGATTTAAGATCATAGCTCGTGTAATAGTTTGTGCTGTCTGGCCCTAACCATTTTAGATCTGGATTTCCTCCAGGGTTTGTATTTCCACAGAACACCTGTGCTGGATCGCACTTGAATAGCACACCATCTTTCTCGCCAAAATGCTTTTCCATAAATTGCTTATTGATGGATTCCGTGTTTACATACAAACCCAAATAATTCCCCTGAACTTTTACTTTTAATAAGTTTACTTCAGGAGAGGGCATGTATTTTTGGTAAATGTTTGTTGCCGTAATTTCTTTGGCAAAAGTGGGGTCCATCCACGCATTGGCGAACTTCAGTTTTTTATAATCCGCGATTTTTTGACCGGAGACCCAGTAATTGGCGTCCAGATTATATGGCACCTTAGGATTCCCCTCGTCATTAGGTATACAAAACGTAGAATTTCCTTTATACCTTACCCCAACACTGTCATAAGACATTCCGTCAAGTGAGACAACCGCAGGGATACGATAAGCAGGATTATTGAAAAAAGCATTTCTTAAAATATTGTGGTAATTCGCATCATAAAATTGAATATTCATCTCCCGAATCATGCTTTGGTCATAAAACCCACCAGGAGCATCATATAGTGTTTGCGGGTTATACAAAACAGCTTGTGTCTGAGCTGTAAATGGCACAAGTAGAATTAAAACGAGAACTTTTAAAATGAGGAATTTGTATAATTTTCGCATAGGATGGTAAAGTTATGGATAAACACACCTAACGTACAAACAAAATCATGCTTTTGTTTTTTTAATTTTGCAGACTAAATATCGATAAATGATAAAATACAATCCGAAAATCTGGTTCAAACACATTATTTCGTTTAACCACAGTGATACCATTAATAAATTATGGAAAGAGCTCATTGCGCTTGGTATATTTACTTTGGGGATTGCTTATATAGAAATCAAATACATTGGAAATACCGAGAAGCTTTCCGAGCTGATGCAGGTATATTCTTTGATCGGTTTTGTTTTATCTCTTCTATTGGTTTTTAGGACCAATACGGCTTACGACCGCTGGTGGGAAGGACGTAAAAAATGGGGAGAGCTCGTCAACAATTCTCGAAATTTAGCCATTAAGATTTCTGCACTTACAGACGACCCCGAAATCAGAGCTTATTTTAAGCGCATGATTTCGAATTATGTTTTTGCCATGAAGGAACACCTTCGAGAAGGCGTAAAATTAGAAGAGCTTGATTTGACGGAGGAAGAAAAAAAAGAGCTTTCTCAATTCGATCATAAACCCAATTATATCGCACAAAAAATGTACGCCAAGCTTCACGCTATGAAGCAAAGCGGTAAACTAACAGAAGAGAATTACATTGTTATCGATGTCAACCTCAAGACCTTTTCGGATATTATAGGTGCTTGTGAGCGCATCAAGAATACACCGATTCCATATTCTTATAGTATGTTTTTGAAAAAGTTCATATTCATATACGTGACAACACTACCATTGGCCTTTGTGAATACATTCGGTTACTACTCTTCGTTAGTATCCATCTTTGTGTTTTACGTTTTGGTGAGTATGGAAATTTTGGCCGAAGAAATAGAAGATCCATTTGGTAAAGATGACAATGATTTACCTACGGATGACTTGTGTCAAAAAATCAAAGCAAACGTTTCAGAAGT
>WTIB01000123.1 GCA_011522905.1 Crocinitomicaceae bacterium
CAAGAGTCAAACTTTTAATGCATTACAAAAAGTTGCAAAAACGACGAAGTGTCCCATATACAATAGCGATCAAAGTATACTTTCGACTCGCATTCAAAAATATTGTGAAGAGGAGGGAGATACTCAAGCTTTTACGAGAGAGCTGAAGGATTTACTTCTTGAAATTCAAAAATGTTATCATGAAATCTCACCGGAGATGTCTTTGCTTTTAAAATACAAGAGCAACTTCTTCAATATGGCCTTACTTCGTTATGTTTTTGATTCTCTAACTGAACATAAAGAGAAAAATAAGATCATTAGGATATCCGAATTCAATGAGCTTATAGGAAACCTAGTCCAAAAAGAAGATGCACCATACATATACGAACGATTTGGTATTCGCTATGAACATTTTTTATTAGATGAATTCCAAGATACTTCACGGTTACAGTGGTTAAATTTACTTCCGCTAATTAAAGAGTCTTTGAGTCATAGAAAAGAAAACTTAATTGTAGGGGACCCAAAACAATCCATTTATCGATTCAATAATGGTTTAGCGGAGCAGTTTGTCAGCCTTCCTGAAATTTATAACCCTGAAAAAGACGAATATGTAGCTGGAGTATCCAATTATTTTCAAAAAATGGGATTAAAAAAACCGCTGGTCGATAATTACAGATCGTGTCCAGAGGTCGTTCTTTTTAATGAGGAGGTATTTACAAGATTCAGAGAAAGACTCCCTGAAAAATTTCAAGAATTTTACGAATCGGTTACTCAAAATCCAAAATCGGAAAAACAAGGCTATGTAAAAGTAATTTCTGAAGAAAAGAAAAGAAATTTGGACCAAATGGTTTCGGATATAACTGAAATTATTTCAAAAGCAGAAAACGACAATTTTGACTACGGAGATATTTGCATACTAACAGCGAAAAATGATTTGGCAGTTTCAATAGCCAATGAATTAACGAAAAAAGGCATATCAGTTTTTTCTCAGGAATCATTATTAATTTCCAAAAACATTGAAGTTCGACTGTTACTCTCTTATCTAAAATGGCGAATGAGACCGACAATGGAGACCGCTAAAAGACAATTTGGGGAATTATTTTTTAGAATGCATCCGAAAATTGAAGATCGGTATTTTGATTTTATAAAAGAGGTAAAGAAGCCGTCTGGTTATATGTTAAAGTCTTTTGATGACAAGGCTTTTTTGAAAGAATTTTTTGGAGGTAGAGATGCTTTTTTTAGACCTTTTGAAAATATTTATCAATTGGCTATTGAGTTTTTATCGATGATGAAATGGAAAGAAGTTGAGAATCCATTCATGCATCAGTTTTTAGATTTGATTTTCCAATTCCAAAATAATCGACAATCTGATTTATCTAAATTTATTGAATATTACGAAGAGAATAAGTCGTCATTTGCGTTAAAAATGCCTGATACCATGGAGGCTGTTCAAATCATGACTATTCATAAAGCAAAGGGTTTAGAATTCCCAATAGTTATTATACCAGAGATGGATTTTGGATTGTCTTTGAGGGGAGACTCAAAGTTTTTCGTTCAAACTGAAGACAAAATTTTATTCACAAATCTGTCTGAAAATAGTCTTATTCAAGATATCAATCAAAGGGCTGAAGAGGAAAAGAATCTTATATTTTTAGATAAGTTGAATATGTTGTATGTGGCCTTTACAAGGGCAGAAAAAAGACTATATGTTTTCAATAGATATTCAGGTAAGAGCAATTTGGGATCTGTTTTTCATAAATGTATGCTTGACGCATTTCCACAAAATAAAGAGGATGAATCTCTGGAATACATTTCGGGAGTTGAATTGGATAAATATGACAACTCACAGAATAAAACAAGCCATGAAACAGTATTTTACACTCCTCAAGAAATAGATACGACAACGATTCCATTAATTCTCAATGATGACATTGAGGAAACATTTAACGATCAAGAGGAAAGGCTTTTTGGGATTTATTTTCATCAATATATGGCTGACGTCAATGATTTTCGTGAATTAAAACAAGTTCATGCCGTTTATGAAAAAAATGATGCCATTGACCGGGAAATTTTGAATAAAATCAATAAATCAGCAAATCTATTTTTTGAAAAGGCATATGAGAAAAGCTTATTTAAGAATGTGCTAAAAATCTACAATGAAAGAACCATTTTAATTCAAGATTCAGCGGATTTGCGTCCAGACAAGATACTAGAAAGAAAGAATGATATTGTTGTGATTGATTTTAAAACGGGCAATTCGTCTCCAAAGGACAATGAACAAATATGGAATTATAAGATGGTATTGGAAGAGCTTTTTGAAAAACCGGTCAAAGCTATTTTATATTATACCAAGCAAAATAATTTAATTGAGATTTGAGGATTTTGTATTGTTTGCCATTTTCAGAAAAGTATATATGATGGGATGCGGAATGTCACGAGTAGATGATATTTGAGGACAAAAAGCACAGCTCACAAAAAAATCATTTTTTCTTAGGCTAATAATTTCAGGGTCATCAAAATGATTCACAGCCTCAATATCAACCAGTCCGAGTTCAAGCTGATCAACCAATTGGGGATATAAACTATACCTAGAAGATGTGAGCTCTACATTACTGAAATTCTCATATAATTTTTGGAATTGTTTGCTTTTAGGTTCAATCGTAATTCTCTCAAAACTACTTCCAGAAACCAAATTCTCGCTGATTAATTTTTCTTGTTGCGATAACAGTTGATTTTGGGTAATGAGGTATTCTAGGAAGATTTTAAACCCTTCTCCGGTAATTAGAACAGGGATGTTTTTATTGACAATTTTTTTAAAAATCCCATTCAAATAAAAAGCATTCTCAATAGGTCCAGGAGCTATCCAAATGCCATCATATTGATTAAAGTATACATCTTTGTGCTTTAAGGCTTCACTTATCTTAATCCAATAATAGTTGATTTCAAATTCGAGGAATTCAGAGGAATGATCAAGAGATAAATTTGTCGCATGGTGAGCATTAAAGGTAAAATTATAATCTCCAATAATTGCTATTTTGAGTGCGTCACTCATTTATTCATTTTTGAACTATCTCTTAAACCAAGATGTAAATTTGGCATTGGTAATATCTAATGACTCATCTTCGTTCGTTTGAGGGTTGATTCTCCATACTTTACACGAAAAGTCACATTCGAATAAAGAATAATCACCTGTATTATCTGATGATTGGGTTAATATGGTGAATACGCCCTCTTGACCAGGATCTGACTCACGAGATAACCATTTCACACCATTATTGTCGGTATATTCAACTTCTATACCCGCCAATCCATTATCTGAAAAATTAATTGGAATCCCAGAATTTGTAGAATGGTAGTCATTAAACATAGCGACTGTCGGCTCGGAGTTCGCTGCGGCATCCCAGTCTAAAGTTCCAAATTTTAGCTGAATGGCTTGGTCATAATAAAAAGATTTAATCTTTGACCCATAGGTTTGATGAGATAGGGCGGGAGAGGGATTGATATCTTGGTAATTGACAACCTCAGCTCCATAACCTTGAACATTTTGCGTAAATTCTACCTGTGTTCCATTTACAAAACCTACGAAATAACAATTTAAATCAACGGTATTAACTGGGGGAGGAATAACCTCATGTTCTATGCAAGAAGTTGTAAATAATACGAACAAAAAGAAAAATGTATATATGCCTTTAGTTTTCATTTGAAGAAATTGTTTAATACGGTCTATAAATATAACTCTTAAACGAAAATTATCCTAAAAAGATGCTTTTTTTGATGCTTTTTTGTGGAATTTACTAAGCTCCTCCCAAATTTCTTTTGATGAAACTTGACAACCTTGAGAGCTTAATTTGTGAATTTCATCCGTGATTTTATCACCCAAATTTTTTGATGAAAAGTAGAGCTCCCATGCTGCTGGCTCAGAGTTGAGTAAGTCATATAGGGTGGCCTCATCTTTAAAAATCAGCTGAGGATCGATGCTTTTTATTAAAATGAGATCTATCGTCGTTTTATTTATTTTGAAAATCGAAAAGACTTTTTCAGAGATATAGCTCATAAATTTAATTTTTGAGTACACCTTGAATAATAC
>WTIB01000279.1 GCA_011522905.1 Crocinitomicaceae bacterium
TCAGGATTATTACCCCTAGCAGAATTTACGGTAGACCAAACCATTGGATGTAATGATTTTACGGTGACTTTTGACAATACATCTTCTTCAAGTGACACTTATTTGTGGGATTTTGGTGATGGAGAATTGGATTCTACAACCTTCAACCCGGTCATTACTTATACAGACGCTGGTATTTACGAGGTGAATTTGTATGTCACTGATAGTATTTGTCAGCTTACCGATACCGCCCAAATTATAGTAACTGTAGTAGATTCTGTACTTGCAGAAGTTATAGATCCGATAAGCGTTTGTAACAATGATCCAATTGATATCTCAGTAAATTCCTACGGAACTGCAAATACGTTCATTTGGTCAGAAAATTCAAACTTTTCAAATCCATTGAATGCACCAACTGATTCTGTAATTACGGTAACGACCTCCGGAATTTATTACATACAAGTGGATAATGGCTTTTGTACCGCTCAAGATACGGTCAATGTGCTATTTGAGGCACCCCCTGAGGCCGAATTTCAATTATTGGATACCATAGGTTGTGCACCTTTAACAGTGGGATTTGATAATTTATCAGTGCAAACCAGTTATTTCCTTTGGGATTTTGGAAATGGTAATGTGGATTCAACAACTTTTGAACCTGTAATTGAATACACCACACCAGGGCAGTACAATGTTTCATTGTATATATTCGATTCAATTTGTCCAGTTTCTGATACCGCTTTTGCAAATATCACGATTGTTCCAGATGTGACCATTGAAAGCTTTGATTCCTTATATATTTGCAATCAGCCAAATACCACATTAGTAGCTAATTCTAATGGTACAGCAAATAGCTTCACATGGTCTGATGTTTCGGATTTTTCAAATGTTCTTAATCCCACAAATGATTCAACCATTGTAGTGACCAATGTTGGAACATATTATGTTCAACTTACCAATGGGTATTGTACGATTAATGACAGTGTTTTTGTTGATTTCAGTGAAGAACCAATTGCCGATTTCACCCTCGATAATACTCAAGGTTGCGCACCTGTAAATGTTAATTTCACCAATAATTCATTACCTGATTCCGATTTTATGTGGGACTTTGGAAATGGCGTAGTTGATTCTCTAAACTTTGATCCAACATTCACTTACAATACGGCGGGTACTTATTTTGCTTTCCTCTATGTTTATGATGACTTTTGTGGTGTTTTTGCTGCGGATTCAGCCCAAATAATTGTAACACCTGAACCTACGATTGATTTAGTCGACACCATAGAATTGTGTGTCCCGACTCCAACCACTTTGAGCCCAACCACTTCGGGTTCCACTCAGTTTATTTGGTCCACTAATAATCTCTTTACAGACACTTTAAATAATACATTAAGTGATCCAAACGTCATCATCGATAACCCAACTGAAGGCTATTATTATATTGAAGCAAGTAATTCGGATTGTTCGATAATCGACAGTGTTGTATTTATATTTATCGAACCAGAACTTTCCATAAATGCTCAAGATTCTATATGTGTGGGTGATGTTGTAGATATTACCGTTTCCAATTTGAATCCTTCTATATCCTTGGACTATGAATGGGAACCGAATACGGCATTGATTAACCCTGGAAATACTGAAACGGTTCAAGGGAATCCATTATTTTCTCAGTACATATCAGTAACTGGTACTTCACCAGAGGGGTGTATTGTTGAGGATTCTATCTTTATCAATGTTTCTGATATAGATTCAACCTTAGTCATTGCCTCAGCATCTCAATACGCAGTTGCCCAGGGCGGGACTGTCACTCTATTTGGTTCACCATCAGGTCTAAGTTCATATCAATGGACACCTGAAACTGGATTAAACGCACCAACAAACCAACAAACCGATGCAGTTATTGAGGAGGATATCATCTATACGCTGACTGTTTCCGATGGTATCTGTTCAAGAGAAGATACCGTTGAGATTAAGATTTATGAAAACATATGTGAGGGGCAAACTGTATTTTTACCGAATGCCTTTTCCCCGAACGGAGACATGAACAATGATGTTCTTTATGTCCGAGGGATTGATATTGAAAAAATGATTTTCAGGGTCTTTGATCGCTGGGGAGAAATGGTTTTTGAATCAACCAACATCGATATCGGTTGGGATGGTACATTTCGTGGGGTGCAGCTTCAACCTGATGTCTACGACTACTATCTCGATGTCACTTGCGTTGGAGGCTTAAATTCAATAGTGAAAGGAAATGTAACTTTAATGAGGTAGAATGAAAAAAATAATTACGACAAAATCTGAAAAATTTCTTGAAAAATATTTAAATAATCCAAGTCCTACTGGATTTGAATCTGAAGGACAAAAGCTTTGGCTGGATTACATGAAGCCATATGTTGATGAATATATTGTTGACAACTACGGAAGTGTAGCAGGAATTATTAATCCGGGTAAAAAGTATAAAGTAGTAATTGAGGCACATGCTGATGAGATTTCCTGGTTCGTACATTATATTACTAAGGATGGATTTATTTATTTGATGCGCAATGGTGGTTCTGACCACATGATTGCACCCTCAAAACGGGTCAATATTCATACGGATAAAGGTATTGTAAAGGCAGTCTTCGGATGGCCTGCAATTCATATGCGAAAGGGCAAAGAGGAAACACCGAGTCTGAAAAATATATTCTTAGATTGTGGCTGTACTTCAAAAGAGGAAGTTGAGGCATTGGGGATTCATGTAGGTTGTGTAGCAACCTTTGAGGATGAATTTATGATTCTCAACAAAAACAAATATGTTGGT
Organism: Crocinitomicaceae bacterium; assembly: GCA_011522905.1. Taxonomy (GTDB): domain Bacteria; phylum Bacteroidota; class Bacteroidia; order Flavobacteriales_D; family Crocinitomicaceae; genus UBA952. The sequence continues at coordinate 2,774 of WTIB01000279.1, forward strand.
CGTGCATTGGACAACAGAATGGGTGGGTTTATGATTGCAGAAGTTGCAAGATTACTCAAAGAGTCAAAAACGAAATTACCCTTTAGTTTATACGTCGTAAACTCAGTACAGGAAGAGATTGGATTACGAGGTGCTCAAATGATTGCAGAACGAATAAAACCAAATGTTGCTCTGGTAACTGATGTTTGTCATGATACGAATACACCGATGGTAAATAAAATAGAAAATGGAGATTTAAAATCAGGTGATGGACCAGTACTAACCTATGGTCCTGCCGTTCAAAATAATTTTTTAAAACAAATCATTTCTACTGCTGAAAAAAAGAAAATTCCTTTTCAAAGAGCTGTCGTTTCCCGTTCAACTGGGACTGACACGGATGCTTTTGCCTATTCGAATGATGGAGTTACAAGTGCGCTGATTTCACTTCCCTTGCGTTACATGCATACGACCGTTGAAATGGTCCATAAGGAAGATGTAGAAAATAGTATTCGAATGATTCTCGAAACCGTAAAATCCATCAAAAACGGTCAAGATTTCAGATATTTAAAATGATTTAATTTCTTTTTGAAAGATCATTCTTAGCCAGCCATAAAAATTCTTTATGACATTGTTTAAAGGAAAAAGCAACATTTCAACGAGCCAGCTGATTCGTTATTCGATTCTCGTTTATTGGTCACTTTTCTGGCTTTTGAATATTATTGATAAGATCATTGGAGGAAGCTTATTTTTATGGGTAGGGAGAGATCGTTTTGCTCAGTTTCAGAAATTTTTCGCTTCAGCGGGATTGGAATCCCCATTAATTGCGGACTTTGCCCTCGTGATTGCTGCAGGTTTAGAAGTTTTTGCTTTTGTATTCTTTACGGGAGCTTTGATTCATTTTTTTCGAAAAAATATAGAATCATCTCGGTCTTGGTTTTTGATAGGGACGTGTTTTACGCTTGTAACCTTTACCATTTTCTCTATCGGGGATCATGTTTTTGGTGATCGATTTGAGCTTCTTGAGCACACCTTATTTTGGTTTTTATCCTTATTTACATGGTTGGTATTTATTCGTTTGGGTTCAAAGGAGAGTAATCAAGGATTGGTACTAAATAAGCGACAAATACTTGGAGCCTCGATTATTTCTGTACTATTGGTTTTTACGACCAGTTTTTCAATATTTAGCTATAATGAAAATTTCTTTTTTCGCAGGACAGACCCAGTGATTGCTGAAAAAGTAGGTGAGGATATTTATAAGGTGTCTTTCCCTTTCCTTGGTGGGAGTAC
>WTIB01000029.1 GCA_011522905.1 Crocinitomicaceae bacterium
AACAAATAGGGCTTGCAGTAAAACTACTACTAAAACTACAATCTTTTTATTCATGTCCTAAACTAATCCTTAATAAGTGCTTTCAATTCATTTTTCTTGTTTAGGAGAGAGTTTTCTATTTTTTTCATTTCCGCAAACCATCCCTGCTCCAGAGCCATGGCTTTTTCAGCGGGGTCAGAAAGGATGTAATTTCTTTTGATTTCAATAGCGGAAAGGTGTGAGTCTATTTGAGCAATTTGTTTCAATACCTCTTGTTTTTTGGCACTCGACTTTTGCTGTGAGTTTACATTGACTGGGTCTATGCTTTTCATGGAGTTTACATTCTGTGCACTTATATTGCACGATAAAATAAACAAGAAGAGGTATAAAAGGGCGTATTTGTTCCTCATATCAATAGGTAAATTTAGGTGTCTATCTGTAAAATAGACGAAGAGCAAATGTTACGGTTGCCTTAACTTCAAAGTGTATCAATACTCAAAAGTGTCCATAAATTTTGTTGTAAAGTTACCTTTCACAAAATTTTCATCCTCCATTAGCTTTTGATGAAACGGAATCGTCGTATTGATTCCCTCAATGATATACTCCCCAAGAGCTCTTTTCATTTTTAAAATAGCCTCATCTCGTGTCCTTGCAACGACAATGAGTTTAGATATCATGGAGTCATAATTAGGGGGAATGGTGTATCCTGAATACACATGCGAGTCAATTCTCACTCCATGTCCTCCTGGGCAGTGATAATCTACTATTTTACCAGGACAAGGCCTAAAATCATGATTAGGGTCTTCTGCATTAATACGGCATTGGATGGAATGCTTTAAAGGAAAATAATTCTTCCCAGAAATTTTTTCTCCAGCTGCAATTTTAATTTGTTCCTTAATCAAGTCAAAATCAATAACTTCTTCCGTAATTGTATGCTCAACCTGAATCCTAGTATTCATCTCCATGAAATAAAAATCTCTGTTTTTATCCACTAGAAACTCAACTGTTCCCACACCTTCATATTTCACGGCCTTAGCTGCCTTAATGGCCGCTTCTCCCATTTTCTTTCTAAGATCATCCGTCATGAATGGAGAGGGCGTTTCCTCAACGAGCTTCTGGTGCCTTCTCTGAATAGAGCAATCTCTTTCGGATAAATGACATGCGTTTCCGTACTGGTCTCCAGCAATTTGAATTTCTATATGACGAGGCTCTTCAATGAATTTTTCCATGTAAATACCATCATTACCAAATGCTGCAGCCGACTCTTGTTTTGCAGAATCCCATGCTGGCTCTAATTCTTCCTCATTCCAGACAATTCTCATCCCTTTTCCTCCACCTCCTGCTGTTGCCTTTAAAATGACAGGATACTTTATTTCCTTAGCTTTGGCTTTGGCCTCTTTGGTGTCTTTTAACAATCCTTTAGATCCTGGAATACATGGAACACCGGCTTTTATCATTGTGGCTTTCGCCGTTGCCTTATCTCCCATACCAGAAATCTGCTCAGGAAGAGCACCAATAAATTTGATATTATGCTCTTGACAGACTTTCGAAAATTTTTCGTTTTCCGATAAAAAGCCATATCCTGGATGAATAGCGTCTGCATTTGTAATCTCTGCCGCGGCAATAATGGCTGGAATTGATAAATATGATTTAGCACTGACTGGAGGCCCTATACAAACAGCCTCATCTGCAAATCTAACAGGAAGTGAATCCTTATCTGCTGTTGAATAAACAGCCACGGTTTGGATACCCATTTCCTTACATGTTCTGATTACTCGAAGGGCTATTTCCCCTCGATTGGCAACTAAAATTTTCTTAAACATAGACGAATCTTTTGATTTTTATGCTGGCTCAACCAAAAACAATGGTTGCTCATAATCTACAGGACTTGCGTCATCCACAAGAACTTTCACTATTTTTCCTGATACCTCGGCCTCTATTTCATTAAATGTTTTCATTGCCTCAATAATACAAAGCTTGTCACCAACATTAAATGTGCTTCCTACATTCATAAAAGGGTCTTTATCTGGACCCGGCGAACGATAAAATGTTCCAATCATTGGAGATTTTATGGTAACTAAATTATCATCTTCCTTTGGTGCTGGTTTTTTTGATTCCTGTTGAGTCGCTTCTGCCGGGGCCGGAGCGGCAATTGGAGCCGGAGCGGCAGCAACTGGCTGTGATGGCTGTACAATGATTGGCTGTTCAGAAGAAGGCTTGCTTCCCGAAATCACAACTTTACAGTCTTCTTTTTCAACTTGTACTTTCCCAACACCTGTTTTGGATACTAGCTTTATCAACTCTTTGATTTCTTCAAAATTCATATCTGATTGTTTTTGTTTCTATTTTAATATTAAGAATTATATGCCCATTTCAAATAAACACTACCCCACGTGAATCCGCCACCAAAGGCAGCTAAAACAACATTATCTCCCTTTTTAAGCTGCTTTTCCCATTCCCATAGGCAAAGGGGAATCGTTCCTGATGTGGTATTTCCGTATTTGGAAATATTAATCATCACTTTATCTTTTGTCAGCCCCATCCTATTTGCCGTTGCGTCTATGATTCTCAAGTTGGCCTGATGAGGAACCAACCAATCAACATCTTCTCCTGTTAAATTATTTTTTTCCATAATTTCAGCAGACACATCAGCCATATTCGTAACAGCAAATTTAAAAACGGAACGACCTTCTTGATATACGAAAGTTTCTGGCGTTCCAACATTTTCTTTTGTTACAGGGAATGCTGAGCCTCCTGCTTTCTGAATTAAATAATCTTTTCCAGAGCCATCTGCTTTCATTATAGAATCAACTATTCCGTTACCTTCATCATTTGGCTCTAATAGCACTCCGCCAGCACCGTCTCCAAAAATAACACAAGTATTTCTGTCTTCATAGCTCACAATCGAAGACATAATATCTCCTCCGATTACAATTACCTTTTTACACTGACCCGAGACAATAAATTGCTGTCCCGTAATTAGCGTATACAAAAAGCCTGAACAAGCAGCGCTCACATCATACCCCCATGCATTTGTTGCTCCGCTTTTGTGACAAATTAAATTTGATGTACTTGGAAATCTGTGATCACTTGTAACTGTACCTACAATAATCATATCTATTTCAAGAGGAGAGATTCCCCTTTTTTCACAAATACCCTTAACTACATCTGTACCCAAATCTGATAATGTCGTTCCCTCACTAACTATTCTTCTCTCTTTAATCCCGGTTCTGGTAACGATCCATTCATCATTTGTATCGACCATTTTTTCCAAATCGGAATTACTCAACACTTTCTCCGGAACAGAGCCATGTACTGCAGTTATTGCCGCTGATATATTCATTTTATTTAAATGCTTTTTTTATCTTTTTTGCGAGCCCTGAAGAGGCAACGTCATACGAATGTAATAACATATTTTTAATTGCGATGTCATTTGATATCCCATGACCGATAATTACATTTCCTCTAATCCCTAAAATTGGAGTTCCTCCATAGTTCTCATAATTAAATCGATCGAAATACTCATCATTGATTCCTCTTTGTTTGATTAAAGAATATATTCCTTCCGCCTGCTTAAGTACAACATTACCCGTATAACCATCACAAACAATCACATCTGCAACACCAGTAAAAATGTCTCTCCCTTCAACATTACCTATAAAATTAATCTCCTCTGAATTCTTTAAAAGCTCATGCGCAGCAATAGTTAGTAGGTTTCCTTTAGATTCTTCCTCTCCGATATTTAATAAAGCGACTTTGGGTTTTTTCTTGCCATATACATGTTGCGCATATATAGATCCTAAAATGGCAAATTGAGAAAGAACATCTGCTTTACAGTCTGCATTTGATCCCACATCTAATAAAACAGTTTTATCTCCTGTTATTGTTGGCAAGGTGGAGGTAATGCAAGGTCGAATAACACCGGGTATGGTTGTGGATTTATAAATGGAGCCTACAAGCATTGCTCCCGTGTTTCCCGTTCCAGAAAAAACATCTATTTTCCTTGTGGATAGATAGTGTAA
>WTIB01000091.1 GCA_011522905.1 Crocinitomicaceae bacterium
ACATTATACCATTATTGTTGTTTCCTTTTCTTCTAACGGCTCAAACAACGATTAATTTAGATGGTTCGTCTGAGGTAATATCTGGAAGTTCTCATGAAGTGATTGTTTCAAGTCCAGAATCTGTTGATATTTCTTTTGATATAGTCAATGTAGGCCCCACAGCTTCGTGGAGAGTTACTAGACTTCAAGTGGATGTTCCAAATGGTTGGACTGATAATTTATGTTGGGGACACTCAACTGATCCTTTTGGTGGAACATGTTATTCTTCTGGTCAAATGAATGGAAACCCATGGACAACTCCTACTTCTGGTTCTTTTTCGGTTGCAAATGGAGAGTACGGAAAATTAAAGGTTACTATTGATCCCGAAGACGCAACATATGGTCAAGGTCATTATAGGTACTACATTTCCTACAATGGAACTTTGTACATTGATTCTGTAGATTTAGTTTTTGAGTATTCTTTGGGGGTTGAAGAAACCGAGCCAATAGCTGTTTCCATTGCACCCAATCCGGCCTCTGAATTTATTCAGGTGTCAATGAGTGGTGTTCAAGGAGCTCAGATGAAAATGGTTGACGTATTAGGAAATCTTGTAATACAAAAAAGTATTTCTTCATCTGAAAAAATTGATATATCATCCTTTAAGAGTGGAATCTATATCATTTCCTTTGATATCCCCGGCATGAAATCAATCATGCGTAAAGTGATTGTTAAGCATTAATCAACTTTATTTTTATTGACCCCTACTGACAATTTATTGTCTAATTTTGTCGTATGTCAAAAAAGAGGAGAAAGCATTCGAAGAAAGGTTATAAAAGAAATTCGATTAGACCACTTTTAATCCAAGTTTTTGAAAAGCATAAAGGCAACATTCTTACACACAAAGAGATTTGTCAAATTATAGACGCTCGTGATCCCAATTCAAGACAAAATGTATTTGACGAATTAAACATGCTCGTAAAGCATGGTTCTATTGAAAGAATCAATCATTTTACTTTTAAGAGTCTTGGTGATTCTCAATATCTAGAGGGTAGAATAGATATTACACAAAGAGGCGCTGGCTTTGTATCGATAGATGGTCATGAAAGAGATATATACATTGCTCCTCCAAATACGAATAGAGCGCTTCAAAATGATCACGTTAAAATAAAAATCATTAAAGAAGGAGCCTCACGAGATGAAGGTGTAGTTATAGAGGTCATAAAAAGGGACAAGGTCCTTTTTGTTGGAGAATTACGAATATCACGAAAGGAGGCTGTTCTTATTCCCGACAACAATAGAATGGGTGTGGAAATAATAATTCCATTATCCAAGGTAAATGGTGCAAAGCATGGGCAAAAAGTGTTGACAAAAATCACTGCTTGGCCTAAAGGTTCTAATACCCCATATGGTGAAGTTTCAGCGATATTAGGAGTATCTGGAAGCAATGATGCGGAGATGTTGTCCATACTATATAATCATGGGATAGAGCCCGAATTTCCACAAGAAGTAATTGAAGAAGCAGAATATGTAAAAATTGAATTGGAAGATTCAGAAATTAAAAAGAGACGTGATTTCAGGGATGTTCTCACATTTACTATTGATCCTGTTGATGCGAAAGATTTTGATGATGCTTTATCCATTCAAAGATTGAAAAATGGCAATCTTGAGATAGGTGTACATATTGCAGATGTTAGTCATTACGTTAAGCCAAATACACCAATGGACAAAGAGGCCTTGAAGAGATCGAATTCTGTTTATTTAGTGGATCGGGTGATTCCAATGCTGCCTGAGCAATTATCAAATATCGCATGCTCCTTAAGGCCAAATGAAGAAAAGTATTGTTTTTCTGCGGTTTTTGAAATGGATGAGAGTGGCAAGATTTATCAAGAATGGTTTGGTAAAGGGGTCATTTATTCGGATAAACGATTTACATATGAGGAAGCACAAGAACTTATTCTTGGAGGTGAAGGAGATTATAGTTCAGAATTAAAACTCTTCGATAAGATCGCAAAGGTAATGCGGAAACGCAGATTAAAAAATGGAGCCTTAAGTATCGAATCAGAAGAAATGAGATTTCGATTGGGGGAGGATGGCTTTCCTCAGGAGGTGTTAATTAAGACATCAAAAGATGCACATAAGTTGGTTGAAGAGTTTATGCTTTTGGCTAATCGTCATGTTGCTATGTTTTTAGGAAAGACCTCTGAAAATGAGCAAAAATCAACCTGTATTTATCGTGTTCATGACACCCCTGACCCTGCTAAACTCGATATTTTTTCCGTGTTTATAAATAAGTTTGGTTATCGTGTGGATCTTACCCAGCCAGATAGTATTTCAAAAAATATCAATAGACTTTTGACTGACATTAGATTAAAAAATGAATATTCAATGATTCAGTCTATGGCCATTAGATCGATGGCTAAGGCCACCTATGAAATTGAAAATATAGGTCATTATGGACTGGCTTTTCCATATTACACCCATTTTACTTCTCCTATAAGAAGATATGCAGACTTAATTATTCATCGGATGCTTGAAGATAAGTTGAGTAAAACAAGATTTAAATTTGATAAGGGGTTAGATCAGGTATGTAAACACATATCAAACAATGAAAAAAAAGCATCTGAAGCAGAGCGAGAATCGACGAAATATTTCCACACCTTATTTGTTCAAGAATACATTGGTGAAGAATTCGATGGTGTCGTTTCTGGAATTGCCGACCATGGAATGTATGTCCGTATGGATGAAAATCATTGCGAAGGAATGGTTCCAATGAATGCCATTCCTGGAGATCGTTTTCATTTTGATCAAGATTCTTTTAGAATCATTGGTTCACGAACTAAGAAAGAATATAATTTTGGAGATAGGGTGCGGGTAAGGATATATGAGGTTAGTCCCAGGAAAAGACAGGTGGATTTAGAATTAATTGAGGAATAATATGGCTTTAATCAAATCATGTAGAGGTAAAACGCCTGTGTTTGGTGATAATTGTTGGTTTGCTGAAAATGCAACCATTGTTGGTGAGGTAAAAATGGGCAACGATTGTTCAGTATGGTTTAATTCTGTGATTCGCGGTGATGTAAATTCGATACGAATAGGAGATAAAGTAAATGTACAAGATGGAGCAGTGATTCACTGTACTTTTGAAAAAACAAAAGTAAATATTGGAAATAATGTATCCATTGGTCATAATGCTCTGGTTCATGGATGTGAAATAAGAGATAATGTGCTCATAGGTATGGGCGCTATCGTTATGGATCATTGTGTTGTGCAATCAAACTGCATTATTGCGGCTGGAGCTGTTCTTCTTGAGGGTACAAAAACTGAGGAATGGAGCGTTTACGCTGGGGTTCCTGCAAAAAAAGTAAAAACCTTAACACCTGAATTGTTTGATGGAGAGGTAAAACGTATTGCCAATAACTATGTAAAATACGCGAGTTGGTTCAAATAAAAAGCGGGACCGAAGTCCCGCAATAAACTAAATTAAAAGTATAGAAAATGTTTAAGCTGCGTCCTTAGATGTAGAAGCTACCGCTAAGCTATACACAACCAAACCGAATCCTATTTTATTGATAGCGTCGCCAATGTTGTAAACAACATTCATGTCGATTCCAATATCTCCCATGAAAGAGTACCATTGACCGTCTGCCGTACCTATCATGTATCCTAATGGGTATATTGCCCATCCAATGAGTACAAATTTAACGAGCATGTTGTGTGCGCTCAATACACTTCCTCCAGCTTTGGTGGCCAATTCTTTGGCTTCTCCAAACATGATGAGGTATACGATGTAAAAATATGCTGCTCCAGAGAAGAATCCCCAAAGGGCCGCTTGTTTTGGGGCAACCGCTTCTCCCCAATATCCAGTTACGAGCATAACCACTGAAGCCCCTATTAAAGTCCACATCAACTTTTTAGTTGCACCAGCTACTTTCAGAATCAAGTAAAATTCAACACACATTAACGGTACAGTAAGTATCCAATCCACGTATCTAAAGAATGTAGGAGAATCACTATC
>WTIB01000337.1 GCA_011522905.1 Crocinitomicaceae bacterium
GTATCTAATAACCATTTAGAAGATATAAGACCTAGTAAGAGACATGGTTATATTGAATTTACTGGACATTTATGGGTGCATTTTGAGCAAAGGTCTACCCTACTCTTGTCGTCTTTAATAGGCAATAATAGATCAACTTCTATTGAAATTATATGTGCAGATCATAAATATCATATTGAAGAAGGTGGTAGAGGAATTATTAGCCTATTCAAAAATTCAAAATGGATATCAAACACGCCTATTACCACCCCTTTTCAAAGTGAATTGACCAACTATCTTATTGAAGATATACTAAATGGTAAAACACCAAAAATAACCCCTATACAATTGAGTGAAACTTGTCATCAATCATTTATCGAATCCTTAAAGGATTTTACATTCAAACATTCAGGAGAGGATTACAAACGACTACCCATTACATAATGAAAGAACTCGTACTTATAGGATCTGGTAACATGGCTATAGCTTATTGCGAAGCATTGAAATTTCTTAATATTGATTTTACTGTAATAGGCAATTCAGAAGAAAAAGCGATAGAATTTAAAACTAAAACAGGTAAAACATGTATTCCAGGTGGAATTAAAAAGTATCTCGAAAATAATTCAACGAAACCGAGTCATGCCATATTAGCCGTGCAAGTTGAAGTGCTCTTTGATGTGTCAAAAGTCTTAATCAACCATGGCATAGAAAAAATACTTGTGGAAAAACCTGGTGGTATTAATTATACAGAAATCAATGATCTTGAGAACATCGCAAAAGGAGAAGTTGAATTATTTGTCGCCTATAATAGAAGATTTTATCAATCTGTCCTTCAAGCAAAAGAGGAAATTGAAAAAGATGGTGGTGCACTTTCCGCAAGATTCGAATTTACGGAATGGTCTCATGTGATTGAAAAGCTTAAAAAATCAGATGAGCTCAAAAAAAATTGGTTTTTGGCAAATTCCACACATGTTATTGATTTGGCATTTTCTTTAATTGGAAAACCAAAAGAAATCTCTTGTTATACCTCAGGAAAGCTTAAATGGCATAAGCCAAGTATATTTTGTGGATCGGGTATATCAGAAAACAATTGTTTATTTAGCTATTATGCCAATTGGGAATCATCTGGTAGATGGGGAATTGAAGTCAATACCTCAAAAAGAAAGCTCATCCTATCTCCACTTGAAATACTTCAAGAACAGCAAGTTGGTTCTATTGAAATCCAAAAAGTAGAAATGGATTACTCGAAAGATGAAAAATTCAAACCTGGAATTTTAGAACAATGCAGGGCATTCATAAACGGCGAAAAACAACATCTAAAATCTATACAAGAACAAAAAAACGATTTAAAGTTTCTTTCCAAAATTAATGGCAGAACCCAGTAAACAAATAAAATACACAGGGATATTGCTCATTGCACAATTCCTCCTTAAATCCAGTAGCCTACTAAAGCAAGTTCTTCTGGCATTTTTTTTAGGAATTTCAGCGCATGTAGACTTATTTATAGCTGCTCAAATTGTTCCTGCCATAATTGCCAGTGTAATTGCTGGAGGAGCTGGTGAAATTCTCGTTACAAGATTCAAGGATAAATCATCTGTATCCGATGACTTTATTGCCATTTTTGTTCACTCGATTGTATTTCTCACGATTATTTTAAGTGTAATCTATTGGTTTTCTCTTCCTATTTTCGGTAATCTTTTCGAAATCAAAAATGATCAGTTGGTCATTTTTACTGAAATTTCTTTTTATGTCATCATTAGCAGGATACCTGCAGCCTACGTATCGTGTTTGAGGCATTTACTGTATGCAAACGAGAAGTATAAATCATATTTATATGCCTCATTTTTTTCAGAATTACTTGGGATTTTAGCCATATTATTTTTTGTTAATGAGCTTGGTATTAAAGCTTTTGCTATTGGTTTCTTTATTACGCCTTTGGTAAATTCAATTTTCTTTATTCGATTTCATCGACTTAAGTTTTTATCCTTTCTAAAAATAAATACATGGAGAAAACATTTTAATGAATGGACGAGTATTATGAGTCAAACCCTAAATCTTGGGGCACAAACATTCATAAATTATTTGTCTACATTTTGGGAACGCACCTTGTGTATGAGGTATCTTCAGCCAGGATTTTTAAGTGCCCTAAATTATTCGAAAAGTCTCACAGAACTGCCTCGAATGGCATTTCTATCTTCAGTACTTACCACCAGCTATATTGAACAAATCAAAAGAAAAGAAGATAGCCAACAGGAATTTCTCAGATACTCAAATAAGATAGAAACTTTTTTGAGTGAAATTTCTTCGATCATGCAGCTTGCATTAATGATTTTTGCACCATTTATTGTAGTCATTCTTTTTAAAAGAGGAGCATTCGATGACGAAGCTGTTCTGCTCACTTTCACCATATTTCAAATATTGAGTGTTGGTTTTTTGCCCAATCTTATGACTAATTTTCTATCTAGAACAATGTATATTGAATCACAGTACAAAACACTTTTCAAAATCACTGTTTTAAGATTTTTTATTGAAATGGGAATCATGAGTATGGTTATATTTTACACCCCCTACTCTATTCCAATCGCAATAGTAACAAGTAAGTTTACCGGTTCCATTTTAATGTTTTTTTATTTAAAAAAATTACGCCCCGGAATTTTCAATGTTTCCCGATTTATTAAAATATACACGATTGCTGTATTGGCATCAATTCTGATTCTTTATGTTAATTCTATAATTTCTATGAATGTCTTGAATATGAATCTTGCAGAACTAATGCTGATTTATATTCCTTTAGGTATTGTATTTTTATCCATTACAATAATTTGGGTATTGAAGAGGTATAAAACGGAATTTGCCATGATTTCACTTAATCCATTTAAAAGATTTGTCAAGTCAAGGAGTTAAATATCTAAATCGCCTTCAAAAGTTCAAAAAATTTGGACAGCCAATAATTATCTTATTGGATAAGCTTCGGATTTTCGGTTTAATCGTTCCAGTAATTAATTTTGCACTTAGAAAGCTAAAAATCAAAAAGCAATTCCAAAAAAACCTGAATTATCGGTTGATTGGAAAATCTTTTAAAAATTCCAAATTCCCCCAACATCAATCTTCCCAAAAGGTTATTTTGTTTCCCTTCTTTTCCGGCGGTAACAACATCTTTTTTTTTATGAACCTTGCTATTGGATATCGTATGGCCAAAAAAGGATATCGTTGTGTATACTTAGTCTGTGATAAAGCTGTTCCTATTTGTAATAGCGAAAGATTAAATAAAACGAGGAAAACTGATCCTTACCTATGCTACAATTGTTATAAGCCTTATAGTTATTTAAAGAGAATGACTAATTCTGAAATCATTTATCTATCTCATTATAATAAATCGGAGGATCAACAAATTGCAGAAGAAGAAATAAAACGATTAAATGATCTTGATGCACTCAGAAATTATGTATTTGATGGGATTTCAATTGGGGAATTGGCGGAAAAGTCAGTAATGCGGTATTTTTTCATTGGTCAATTAATAGAAAATGAAGAAACCAGAATCATTTATCAAAAATTTATTCAGTCCATAATAACGGTTCATTTGAGTTTAAAACATTTACTGAATCAGCAACCTCAATTGAAACCTGAATCCATATTGCTTTATAACGGCACCCTATCTTTAGAGGGATATTATCGTTTATGGGCCGAACAAAATAAAGTCAATTACATCACCCAAGAAACCTACATTGGACAAAATTCATGGATTTACAAAAAGAATGATGAGGTTATGAAGTTGAGATGGGATAAAGAGTGGGAAAAATTTCAAAAACTGCCGTTTCTAGGTAACTATAAAAATAAAGCCATTAATTATTTGGATGGATTGACCAAAGGAAAAGAAATGTATGACCGATTAAATATGGATTTTAAAATCGATGAAGATTTAAAAGACAAAGATTATGTTGTGCTATTTACCAACTTAAATTTTGACACAGCAGTATTGGGC
>WTIB01000011.1:0-1820 GCA_011522905.1 Crocinitomicaceae bacterium
ATTGCAGTACCATCAAAGTTCAGACGAGATGAGATGTAAGGCATACGCTGACCATCTAATAATAATGGATCATTAGGATTGTACTCCTTCCATTGATTATAAGCATAAGCTACAGCCACAAAATAATAGGTTTTATGGTTCACTAAAGTTGGTGAGCCCTGTGCAAATAAATCAGTAGTCACTTTAAAGGAATGCTGAATCCCAACATTTGAGCCATCAACCATTTCTTCGGGAATAGCAAATCCAAGGGACTCGTCAAAAGTGAAATTGATGATTCTGTCGATATCATTTTCGATATCGCATTGTGCTACTAATCTTGATTTATCTGTATCATATAAATCAGCAACCGAAACGTCTTCATCTTTTAGCTGAAAAATTTGATAACCTTCAAATCGATAAAAGCGGTCAACTGTTGGATCCGATATATTGATTTCATCCTCTTCCTCATAAGCTTCTTGATAATTGTTTGAGGATATCGGATTTTCTATTACCAATATCAATTCATTTTCCAACTCTTGAATGGTCAATTTAGGTGCATCTGGAGGAGATAAGATATCAAAACAAGCATCAAAAAGTGCTTGTGCCTTGGTATCAGCTTGCTTCATTGCTTCAACGGACGCTAATAATCCACCATCAGAACTTCGACCATATACAAGTCCAACAGTAATGTTGTTAATCGCACCTGGTCTTAGGGTAAATGGACCAGCAGATTGAACAAATCTTCTGTCACCATTAGGGTTTGCTGGTAAGCCTGGAGTAGCTTCAAACCATCCATCAGGCCATTCAGCCGACATATCAATACCACCTGTACCCCAATTCAATGGGTCAGAATCTCCAGGGAACATATAATCAGAAAGTACATCAGATTCTTGACCAGCTCCAAGACCACCATAATACATCTCAGAACCATTAGCCCACTGACCTTCCATAAAGTTGTAGTACTCAGCAGCTACATCCGGGTCATTATATGGATATAAAGAAGTAGAGGTATAATATGTGAACCTCCTCATACCAAATCTTTCATTATCAATTAAGGAATCTGAGTATCCAACACCTATTCCGTTATAAACAATACCATTGTTATTAAGTGCATCAGAAATATTTGGGATTACAAGCTCATTTGTAACTGGGTCTAAATACGGACCAGGATTATCTAAACCATCTGCATCTTGATAAGGTCCTTCAAAGAAATCACAACCAATTGCAGGAGGGTTTTCACCGTATCCGTTTGTTCCACCATCACTTTGGTCAATTAAATCACCGTTGTAGGTGTAACCTAACCCCCTTGAAACGTCACAACCCACGTAATCATCTGAATAATTACCTATATCACAATCCAAGTACTGAGAGAAATAAGTATCATAAAGTGTTTGAGTTCCCCTATTTATTAATTCATAATTGTAGAAAGTCATAAGGTTCACTTCATCATTCGTTGCAAAAGCAAAAGCCTGTGCACGAATTTCCATACCAATCGGATCTCCAGTAGTTTCCGTATGGATATTCCCTTTATCATTAAATACCCACCAATGTGTCTCATCTCCATAAAGTGTTACCCTTCTGTCAACTCCACATTCAACGTCATCTCTTCCCAGAATATCATCATACCATGGGTGATCACCATTATCTGGATTGTAATTACCATCCTCATCTCTATCATAGTATGGTGCTAAGAAGTAATCTTGACCTCTTGACACATCACCATGTGCCGGCCAACCATAAATCCTTTTTAAAACATCATTTGAAGGCGTTTCAATATCATCGCAACCTTCAGTGGCTATTCCGGCGTTACATTCAAACCAAATATTAAATGCAATAACTTC
>WTIB01000011.1:1920-3943 GCA_011522905.1 Crocinitomicaceae bacterium
TTCTGGAACATACTTCCACCTTGCTCAATAAATGCACTTACATCATTGAATTCCATGGTTAGCTTTGCAGTTGCAGGACTACAATTGGCTCCTTTAGGAGATTCATCATCCCCTCCTTTTTTATCGTTTGGTCCAAGATAAGCCATCCCATTGAGAGATAAACCTAATCCTATTAATGTTGCAAAAAATTGCTTTTTCATATTTGTAACGTTTAATCCGTTTGTGTCAATAATAAATTAAAAATCAAATTTGATACCCAATCTGATTGTTCTTGGTGAACTAATATTAAAGGGATTTTGAATTTTCATCATGTAATAGTCTCTAAATGCTTGCTCATCAATCTGATTTTGAATAGAAGATTGACTTGACGCAGCTGCTAAATATCCATCATCATCCCAGTTACCTGTTGCTCTATAAACATTCAGGATGTTGAATTGATTGAGTAGATTTGTCACCCTCACATAAACATTTAAAAACGCCATTTTCTTTTTGTCTTCATTAGAACCAAACTCTAAATTGAAAGTTTTGTCAATTTGAAGATCTAATCTGTATGACCATGGAAGTCTCGAACCATTTAATGTACCATCAAGACCAGCATTTAAACTTCCAATTGCCTCATCAGTAATAAAGGTCTGGTTTGAATATGGAGAACCTGAATAAATATTAGAAAAGATATTCAGTCCAGTGTTTTCTAAGACTCTCATTTTACCAAGCATCGGCCCATTATAGTCTTCACCACTACCATAACGATAATCAAAGGTCACATTAATGGCATGTCTCTGATCATATGAGTATGGGAAAATATTTCTAAGGTTTGGTAATCCTGCATTAATTAAACCGGCAGCTGAAGTTGCATCTGAACCTGTTCCTTCAGCAAACTGTAATGTATAGTTTGCAGTCATTCTAATGTTTCCTGTTCGTCTTAAATCATATGCAACTGTCAAACCTTTAATGGTTCCAAAGTCCCTATTTCCATAAGTTCTATAGGTTGCAGGGTGAGCCAAGAATATATTCACGAGCTGAACATTATTTCTTTGCTCTCTGTAGAATGCTGAAATTTTCAGTGAAGATGTTCGGCCAAGTACCTGCTGAAATCCTAATTCATAATCTACAGTGGTTTCAGGCTTTAAATTTGAATTGCTAATAATCGCATTTCTTGAATTTATAAATTGATATTCAAATGGATCAAATCTAAATCCAGAAGTAGGTCGTTTGGTTAGGATGTCATAGTGAGCAAAAAATGATGCCTCTTCTGAAATCGGGAAAGAGAAGGCAATTCTTGGCATAAAATTAACTTGTGCCTTGTAGTCCTCAAAGGCACTTGCGTCTGGTGTTTCCTGACCTGGATTTAACAACCAAGGTGCAATCCCCGCAGCTCCAGTTAATGGTTCTGGATCTTCAACAGGGGTTCCGTCTGCATTGTACCAATTCATTCCGGTTCTAAATCCATTGATGGATGAAGGATCATTCACGTCGTCAACATAAACGACATAATCACTTCCCATACTTTCAGGGATATCTACCCATGCGTATTGAGTTGGGTCGCTTTCTTTTAATGCTTGAGCCTCAGCTACTGTTCGTGCATTATAAAATAAATATGGATCTTTAAGAACAGGTTGATTCGCATCAAAAACGTCCACACGAAGACCAACATTAAATACAATATCATTGAAAGCAAATTTATCCATGATATATCCAGCCATATATATAGGTTGAAAAGCCCCTACAAATCTTCTAAAGTTCCCATTCTCATCATATTCATTGAAGTACTTATTGATATCTGTAATCCCTTTTACTTTTTTACCCGTATGGTCGTATCCCCAATATGAAACAAAAGAATTACCACTATTCAGAAGTTCATCAGGAGAAAACATATCAAATTGCAGGAGGTTCGGATCATATTGATCAATGTCAACAAACACATCTCCATCTACTTCTAAACCTAACTTTTGTCTCAAATTGTAATCAAAAAAGGACTGATTATCATCTTCACGCTGTCCACCATATTGACCCGTACCTGAAG
>WTIB01000221.1:0-1350 GCA_011522905.1 Crocinitomicaceae bacterium
CCTGTTTTTTTGAAGGATGGAAATCAAATTAAAGAGGAAATTCCTTCTCTTCCTAACATCCACAGATGGTCTGTTGATTTATTGTTGGGAGAAATAGAATCGTGTCTGAAGTTGGGTATAAGAGTATTTGATATATTCCCTGCAGTAGAAGACGAATTAAAGGATAAAACGGCTTCATTAAGTTATGATCCAAATAACTTTTACCTGAAGGCCATTAAGGAAATTAAAAATAGTTTTCCTGAGGTAGTGCTCATGAGTGACGTTGCTCTGGACCCATATTCTTCAGATGGTCACGATGGTATCGTTGAAAATGGTCAAATTATAAATGATAAAACACTGCCAATTTTGGCCAAGATGTCTGTGGCACAGGCAGAGGCAGGGATCGACATTATTGGTCCTTCAGATATGATGGATGGGAGAGTAGGGGTAATTCGTGAAGCCTTGGATGAAAATGGTTTTACTGATACTAGTATCATGTCGTATACTGCAAAATACGCAAGCTCATTTTATGGTCCATTTCGAGATGCCTTAAAATCTGCCCCAAAATCAGGGGATAAAAAGACATATCAAATGAATCCTGCAAATAAGATGGAGGCTTTAACTGAGGCCGGTTTAGATATAGAGGAAGGAGCAGACATGATTATGGTCAAACCAGCGCTTTGCTACCTAGATGTAATTCATTTGTTAAAAGAGCATTTTCCGACACCTGTTACCGCATATAATGTAAGCGGAGAATATGCAATGGTTCATGCGGCTTCGAGAAATGGCTGGTTGGATTATGAGTCTGCAGTTTTTGAAATGCTCCTAAGTATAAGAAGGGCAGGAGCAGAAGGAATTCTAACCTATTTTGCAAAGGATTTTGCGCAAATGACACGCAGCTAATGTAATGGGGACGCATTATATAAATAATCAGCATTACACACTCGAAGAATTTGAAAAAGTTATCTATTCAAATTGTCGAGTAGAAATAGGTGAGTCAGCAAAAGAAGCAGTTGAAAAATGTTATCAATATCTTCATCAAAAGCTGTCATCTGAAAATCAAGTCATCTACGGAATTAATACGGGATTCGGTTCCTTGTGTAATACTGTAGTTGGTGATCATGAATTGGATCAGCTCCAGCTAAATCTAGTTCGTTCTCATGCTTGTGGTGTAGGAGAGACCATTTCTGATGAGATTACCAAACGAATTTTACTTTTAAAAGCAATAGGATTGTCACGAGGGCATTCTGGTGTTCAGCTGGAAACCATTGAACAAATATTGTTTTTTTATAATGAAGGTATTATTCCTGTCATTTATGAATTGGGTAGCTTAGGTGCCTCTGGCGATCTGGCTCCATTAGCTCATATGTC
>WTIB01000221.1:1450-14698 GCA_011522905.1 Crocinitomicaceae bacterium
GCTAGTTTGGATGCCATAAATTATTGCAAATCTATTTTAGAAAATGAAATAAACGCAGTAACTGATAATCCTACAATATTTCCTGAATCCGATGAAATTATATCAGCAGGAAATTTTCATGGTCAACCATTGGCTATTTCATTAGATTTTTTAGCGATTGCTATAGCTGAGCTGGGTAGTAACTCCGAAAGACGCACCTACAAATTGATTTCAGGGGATAGAGGATTACCTGATTTTCTCGTTAAAAATCCTGGATTAAACTCTGGATTGATGATTGCGCAGTATTCATGTGCCTCTATGGTAAGTCAAAATAAACAATTATGCACACCAGCGTCAGTAGATACAATTGATTCAAGTAATGGGCAAGAGGACCATGTGAGTATGGGTGCTAATGCGGCCACAAAACTTTTTAAGGTCCTTCATAATGTCAAAAATATTATTGGTATAGAGCTTTTATGTGCATCACAAGCCATTGAGTTTAAGAGACCTTTAAAGACCTCTTCTGGAAATGAGCAACTGCTCCTTGAATATCGTAAATTGGTTCCATTTATTGATGAGGACAGAATCATATCAGAAGACATAAAAAAATCTTCTAATTATTTATTTAAATAAAAAAACATGACTGAACAAGTTGAATCATCAAAAAGACCAACGGGATTATTGGTTGTTTTTATTTTAACCGTAATTTCTACTTCTTTGTCTATACTACAAGCTCTTGGTAGTCTCTTGGCAGGTCCACCTGATAAAGCGGCGATAAATGAGGTTCAAACAGAATTGGCCAAATCAATGAAGGTTGCCAAGGAAATTGATTCTCCATTTCTCATCGATTATATTGAGAAAATGGGAATCATTACCAGTGACACAATAGAAAACTTTGTGTTTTATCACTCTCTTTCGTTTGTTTTTTTTGGGATTGGATTAGCTGGAGCTATAATGATGTACAGAGGAATGAAGCTCGGGTTTCATCTGTATATTGTATATTCATTCTTGACTTTGATTCAATATTATTTCATTACAGATGCTTCTAATATACCTCTCGTATTGTTGATTACAAATGGTTTAATATCATTATTGTTTATCTATTTATACTCAAGACATTTGAGCTGGATGACTTCAAGAGAGCTTGAAGTTTGAGTTAAAATATTTTTCCAGGATTTAAAATACCTTTTGGGTCAAATACTTTTTTAATAGATTTCATAAGATCCAATGTAATTTCGGGAAATGCAATATCCATATAGGGCTTTTGAACGAGGCCAATACCATGCTCTCCAGAGATAGTTCCTCCAAGCTTTACCACTTCAGTAAATATTTCTCTTATGGCTTTTGGAAGCTCATGTTCCCATTGATGATCAGTCAAGTCTCCTTTAATGATATTTACATGTAGATTCCCATCTCCAGCATGACCATAGCAAACAGATTTAAAGCCATATGACTCACCTACACTTTTTACTTTGTTTAAAAGTAAGGGAAGTGCATATCTCGGAACGACTGTATCTTCTTCTTTATAGGTAGATTGGGCTTTTACAGCTTCGCCAACCTTTCTGCGTAAACTCCATAATGTTTCTTTTTGAGCCGCTGAATCAGCAAAAAGAATTTCATCAGTTTCAAAATCATCAAGGACATTAATAATTTGTTCACATTCTTTCATAAGTACCTCTGAATCAAACCCATCCACCTCTATTAATAGGTGTGCCGCGTGATTATCCGCTACATGAATAGATTGATCATTGGTGAATTTTTGGGTCCAAATAAGTGCATCTCTTTCCATGAATTCAAGCCCACTAGGAGTAATTCCTTGTCTAAAAATGGCAGCCACTGCTTCGCATGCCTTTTCAGCATTATAAAAAGGGACCAACATGAGCAAATCGTTTGTTGGGTGAGGAATTAATTTTAATACAATTTTGGTCACAATGCCTAAAGTGCCTTCAGAGCCCACAACAAGCTGCGTCAAATTATACCCTGTTGCATTTTTTAAAACATTAGCACCTGTCCAAATGATATTTCCATTGGGTAGTACAATTTCGAGATTTAAGACATAGTCTGCCGTGACGCCATATTTAACTGCCTTTGGTCCTCCTGAATTTTCTGCAATATTACCCCCAATAAAGCAGGAACCTCGACTTGCGGGATCCGGCGGATAAAACAAGCCTTTTTCCTTAACGGCATCTTGAAGAACTTGAGTGATGACTCCCGGCTCCGTGGTTACTTGATGATTTCTTTCATCTATGTCGATAATTTGATTGAGTTTTTCACAAGACAAAAGAACACCTCCGAGGACGGGTAGGCTTCCACCACTTAATCCCGTTCGAGCACCTGCAGGAGTTACAGGGATACCTTTGTTATAACAATATTCAAGAGTTTGTGAAATTTCTTGAGAATTAATGGGCTTTAGTACAACAGCTGGATAAAATTGTAAGTCTTCGGTTTCGTCGTGTGTATAATCCGTAATATGCTCTTTATCTAAAAGCATTCGATCACCATAAATAGGCTCAAAAAAAGAGATGTCTTTATCCGTAAGTTTGGTGTACTTTTCCATAGACTAATGCCTTTTCAAAAATAACAATATCAATAGATTTGCTTAGTCTATTCATTGAAAATATTACTTTTATATCAAAACATTTTTATGAGTAAACAAACCTTTATTGTAGATGGAGTCCGGACGCCAATAGGCAATTTTGGTGGATCCTTATCCCCGGTTAGAACCGATGATTTAGCTGCATTAGCCATTAAAAGTTTATTAGACAGACATCCCGATTTAGACTTGAATCAAATCGAAGATGTAATCATGGGCTGCGCTAATCAAGCGGGAGAAGATAATCGAAATGTCGCTAGAATGGCTGGTTTACTTGCAGGTCTACCTGTTTCTGTTGGAGGGGAGACGGTTAATCGTTTGTGTGCATCGGGAATGGCTTCTGTAATTAACGCGAGTAGAGCTATTAAAGATGGTGCTGGTGATCTATATATAGCAGGAGGTGTAGAACATATGACAAGAGGTCCTTGGGTGATATCGAAGGCAACATCTGCATATGGCCGTGATTCCAAAATGTATGATTCATCATTTGGTTGGAGGTTTGTCAATAAAAAGATGGAGGAGATGTATGGGGTAGATGGAATGGGAGTAACAGCCGAAAACCTTGTAGAAAAATATGGTATAGATAGAGAGTCACAAGATGCTTTTGCCTTGTGGTCTCAACAAAAAGTAGCACAAGGCATCAAGAATGGTTTTTTTGATGATGAAATCACCCCAGTTTCCATTCCCCAAAGGAAAAAAGATCCAATACAATTTTCTCAGGATGAGTTTCCTAGACCCAATTCTTCTATGGAATCATTGGGTGGATTGAGGGCTGTATTCAAGAAAGAAGGTAGTGTCACTGCTGGTAATTCATCAGGTCTCAATGATGGAGCAGCAGCCTTGTTAGTTGCATCTGAAAATGCAATAAATTCAAATTCATTAACTCCATTGGCAAGAATTGTATCTGCTTCTGTTGCAGGAGTCGAGCCTAGGATTATGGGTATAGGGCCTGTTTATGCATCTCAAAAAGCTTTAAAACAAGCTGGATTGACACTTGATGATATGGACGTTATAGAGATGAATGAAGCTTTTTCGGCCCAGGTACTTGCTTGCAGTCGTACTATGGGACTTGATGACAAAGATTCCCGCATCAATCCAAATGGTGGTGCGATTGCATTAGGACACCCGCTTGGAATGACAGGGGCTAGAATTTTACTCACTGCTGCACGGCAACTAAAACGCAATAACGGTCGTTATGCTTTAGTAACGATGTGTATTGGCGTTGGTCAAGGATACGCAACGGTTATTGAAAGCGCGTGAAAGTAGTTACTCCATTTTTTAAAGCCCTTATTGTACTTATTTTTTTAGGTGTATTTCTCTCATGTAAAAAAGAATCTACACGTTGGGAAACAGAATGGGTGGTCCCCTTTGTAACTGATACTTTAGATTTATATAAATTACATAATGACAGCACATTAGATAATTTTAGCTCAAGTAATTATTTAGTAAATTTAGAGAGAGAGCTTCTAGATGTTTCCTTAAATGATTTCTTTTTCATACCGGATACTACGATAAGTCAAACATTTAGTCCAACGATTGGCATTGGAAGTGTGCCTCCTGGATTTACATTTTACAACGAGGTTGAGGCCCATGAACTAAGTATACCCGACGCACAACTCAAAAAAATCATAGTCTCACAGGGTAAAATCGAATTAAAAGTTTTTAATCCCATAGAAACGAGTGCTTTTTATACCATTAAAATGCCAGGAGCAGTAAAGGATGGAGCAACTCTTGAATATACCTTTTTTATTGACGCAGGAACTACAGATAATCCGGCAGTTGCGAATGAAGAAGTAGTATTGGATGGATATCATATCGATTTACGTGGAGAGGACATCAGTGGATCTGTAAATATTTCGGGCTTTAATATTTTACAAACCTCGTTGAGTATTATGAGTGATCCTAATGGTGAAGCAGTGGGAATCTCTACTTCAGATGTATTCGAGGTAGAGGCAAAAATTCAGAATTTATCTATTTCTTATGCCCAGGGCTACTTTGGTGAGCAGGCTTTCTCGGACACAAGCTTTTTTGAAGTACCTATTCTAAATCAAATCATTGCAGGAAATATTGATTTGGATGAAATACCAATAGATATTGAAATTTCTAATGGAACTAAAATTCCATTTTCTGCTAAAATATCTCTTT
Organism: Crocinitomicaceae bacterium; assembly: GCA_011522905.1. GTDB lineage: Bacteria > Bacteroidota > Bacteroidia > Flavobacteriales_D > Crocinitomicaceae > UBA952. Next base: position 6,168 of record WTIB01000221.1, read on the forward strand.
TAGAAAATACAAATTACTTATCTGAAACACTTAGTTTAAGTTCGACTTTGATCAATAGCTCTCAATTAATAGCTCCAGCAACGGGGGCTTGGTCATCTTTAAATCCTAGTAATCATTTGATTTCATTCAATAATACAAATAGTAATATCACGAATTATTTTGAAAACTTAGGACATACCCACAAGCTGGGATTTGAGGTAAGGATGAATCCATTTGGATTTAATACTGGTTCTTACAATGAAATCTTTCCGAACAGTAGATTAAAGCTTAAATTAAAATCTCAATTTCCTTTGGGTCTTCAGTCAAATGGCTTAATGTTTTCTGATACGGTAGATGTGAATTTCAACCCTCAAATTGTTGATGATCTCATTACTGCGAATCACGTAGTTTTGGATGTTGCAGTAGTTAATACCTTTCCCATTTCGGGAAAATTTCATTTGGAGTTTCTTGATGAAAATGGAGTAATATTGCATGAGCTTAATAATATTGAAACTATTGAGTCCTCTTTGTTTGGTACAATGGACTCTCAGGAGAATTTAATGAAAATGGAATCTTATATAAATGTACTTATTGACAATAAAATTTTAAGTGACCTGAACATTGTCAATCGAATGGTATTAAAAACAGAACTAAATACAACAGATGGAGTCATACAAAGTATTCCGTCTAATGCATATTTATTTTTTAAATCTTTTCTGAAAGTTAATACGACAAACAGCATAGAGTGATGAAGTTCATAAGTTTCATATGGCTTATATCAATTTCATTGGTGGGTATTTCTCAATCAATGCTTCCATTGGTTCAAGACACTAATGTAAATCAGCTTGGTCATGAAATTAGTATTTCAGGAGTTGGTGACTATCAATCAACTTCAATAGGAAAAGACATTACACGAGCCTTTTTTTATGGTGGATTAATAGACGAGTCCATGAAAACGACTTCAAGTTCTCGCCATGATGAAATTAACCGATTTGGCATTGATATAAATTCAGAAATAGAATACAGGAATCACAACATCAATTTGTTCAAGGACAGTCTCAAAGGTCTACTGTTAAAAGGAGGTGTATATAATTTTTCCTCAATTATTTATTCCAAAGACCTATTTGATATGTGCTTCTTTGGGAATGAGATTTTTACCGGAGATACTGCCTATTTTACGGGTAGTCAATTTACCAATATGGCTTTCCAGAAAATAGGTATGGGTTGGTTGAATAAAAAAACCAAGTCGTCCTTTAATTTAAATTTCATAGGTGTAACTAGATATTTAAACGGACTGTTCAATGAAAGCTACTTGTTTCAAAGTCAAAATGTTGATTCATTAGAATTCCTTTTGCATGGTGAAGGTGAAAGAGCCAATAGTAAAGGCTATTTTAAAGGATTTGGCTTGGCCTTTGATATGGATTATCGATTTAAAATGAAAAAGAACGAACATGATTTCGTCCATTTTCAACTTCTATTAAGGAATTTAGGTGTTGTATATCTCAACAATACTGACAAATATTTAGCAAATGACATTACTTCCATTGAAAGCCTCAAGATTGACGATTTGTTGAATTCAACCTCTATATTCAATAATCCAGATGACTTTGCAAATGAAATAAGTGATACAATTGTAACGAAAGGAGCATTTAAATTGCTGCCAGCTATGTTTCAGTTTACTAAACTTATAGACAATAATTCAAGTCATAAGTTTCAAGGGTTTTTTGGTTTTCGGGGATATCTAAACAATGCGTATGTGCCTATGTTATTTGGTGGCTTGGATTATAAACCCTCTAAATGGATAAGGTTAGGTATTCAAGGAAGCTATGGAGGGTTTTCACAATTAAGGTATGGTGTGTATACTGCACTTCAATTAAATCATTTTAATCTAGGCTTGGCCTCAGAAAACTTATTTAGTAAAACAGGTGAATCAATTATAATTAAGCTCTCATGCGCATTTTAATATTTATTCTTGGCTTATTATTCATTGGAAGTTTAAATGCTCAATCAAGCTTTTACAAATTATACTCAAGCAATGGTTTTGATATTGGTAAGGGAGTAGCTGAATATTCAGATTCTTCTTTTTTGATTTGCGGGTCTAGTACAAGTTGGGGAGGCAGCACACAGATGGTATTATTAAAACTTGATAGCACAGGGGCATATCAGTGGAGTAATCAATATGGCGGCAATGAATCTGATGGAGCAAATAGAGTATTATATAATGAAGCAGAGGGTGTTTTTGCCGTGGGTCTGGGAATTCTTTGGGTGCTGGGGATTTTGATGGTCTTGTTCTTCATACAGACGAATTTGGAAATGAAATATGGCAGAAAAGTTTTGGCTTCACAAATTCTTGGGATTTTTTAAATGATGCTGTTTTTGGGAACGATACCTCCTTGGTAATGGTAGGCAATTCTCAAGATGTTTCAAGTGGGAATAGATCTATTTATATCGTGCGATCTGATGTTGATGGAAATGAATTGTGGTCTCAGCAATTGTCTTCGTTTGCAAATTCCAGTGCGTCATCAATAACAAACGTGCAGGACAGCTTATTCGTTGTAGGTGGAAGTTTTTATTCAACGGACTCACTCATCCAAAAGGGTTTTTTAATGAAAATAAATTTGAATGGAGATGTTTTATGGCAAAAGACTGTAGGGAATCTGTCTGGTGCATATTCTGTTGAAGATGTTTCTTTAGGGATAGATAAGGTTTATGTTACTGGATCTCGAAAATTAAATGAAAATGACCATGATAAGTATTCAGCAATATTCGATTTTGATGGTAATGCAATTATAGAGAAGACAGAGGTCGATGGAGCCGAAATTCGAGACCATATCGGAGATGAAATATGTTTTGTGAGTAATGTGAATATGCCAATCTGTGGTGATCGACAAATCAATCAATTTACATTTCAGGATGATTTTGATGTTTATTTGGCCTATTACACACCAAATAGCCTGATATGGATGAATAATTTCTCAACAATAAATAATTCGGGTTTAGATCAAACAGGACAAATTTTGGAAACAAGTGATGGGGGCTTCATAGCTGTTGGTCAAACAACCTTTCCGATGAGCGGTGGGAGTAATATATTTATATTTAAATCTTCACCAGATGGTAGCTTTCCTGTAACGGCAGATTATTTTATTATCGATACATTGGTGGGTATGACTGAAAATACAGAGACAAAACTTCATGTTTATCCAAATCCATCAAAGGGACTATTTCATATAAACTCTGATAGTTCGGATGAAAAAAAGGTGCGTATTTATGATACATTCGGTAAACTTATATTTGAGTCCTCGATGTTCCAAAATCAGGATATAGATCTTACTCCTTATCAAGATGGAGTTTACCTTTTGAGAATCGAACAAAAGATTTTCAAACTGCTGAAGTTTTCCGATTAGCTTTTCTTGACCTCAACTCAGCTTTAATCAATCCAAGCTCTCGGCCCGTTTGACCTGCTACCGATGTGTTTTCATCAGCTCTTCTTAGGAGATAAGGCATGACCTCTTTAATCGGTCCGAAAGGCACATATTTGGCAACATTAAACTTTTCGTTGGCCAAATTGAATGAAATATGATCACTCATCCCGAGTAATTGTGCAAAATATATTCGAGAGTCGTCCTTAGTAAGTTTATACTTGTCTAACGCAAGTGCAAGTTTTTGTGAGCTTTTCTCGTTGTGGGTTCCTGCTACAAGTGATAAATAATTAATATTCTCAAGTATGTAATCGAGAGCCAAATCATAATCACGGTCCGTCGCTTCTTTATTAGGTTGAATAGGAGAGGGGTAGTTCATTTCCAAAGCTCTTTTTCTTTCCTTTTCCATGTATGCTCCCCTAACCAATTTGATTCCATATGTAATATTTGATTCCTTTGCATTTTGAAGGCAGTCGTTCAAAAATTCAAGGCGGTCGTGCCTATACATTTGAACGGTATTGTATACAATACATTTCTCTTTATTATACAACTGCATCATCTCCAAGGCCCAATTATCAATAATATCTTGTACCCATGTTTCTTCTGCATCTATAAAAACCGGGACATTACATTTTTTGGCACGTTCACAAATTTTGTTGATGCGCTCCTTAACCTTATCCAATTCAACTTGCTCATCAGGTGTTAGAGATTCGTTATTTGAAGAGGCTTTTTCAAGTAAAGAGAATTTACTGATACCTGTAATTTTGAAAACGGCAAATGGTATGTCCTTACCGATTGCTGCTTTATCAATAGTTTGAATGATTATTTCCGTAGTTTGGTCAAAGTCATCTTCTTCAATCTTTCCTTCAACAGAATAATCCAATATCGTTCCAATATTGAATTTAGAAAGTGTTTTAATTGTTGGCGTACATTCATCGATTGTTTCCCCTCCGCAGAATTGTTTGAAGATGGTTTTTTTTACAATAAAATTGACTGGAATTCTAAGCTTTAATGCGATAATCATAACGAACTTACCGAGCTTAACAATTAAGGGAGAGCCTATTATACGAAACAGCCAATAAGCCCTTTTCAAATCATTATTTGATTTGACCTTGAATGCTACGTTAGTATCGTTGAAATTTAACACCGTGTAAAAATAATGCGTTTTTACTTATTATGAAATACAGTTCTAATATTGAGTATATTTGAGTAATCTTTTTTTATAAAATGACTACCATCTCCAGTCCAAATCAAGACATAGAAATAGGTGATTTAGCAAGGTCATCTATGAAAAGTATACTGACTGAATACAAAGACCACGCAATTATTATCATTGTTGATCAAAATACCCATGATTTATGTTTGGAATATTTGATTACAACATTCCCTGAATTAAAAAAAGCAGAAATTATCTTGCTTCCTGTTGGAGAAGAAAATAAAGTAATGGAGGTATGTATGCAGGTTTGGAATGCTTTTTCTGAATATGGTTTTGGCAGAAAAGACCTAGTACTTAATTTAGGTGGAGGAGTTGTGACTGATATGGGTGGATTTTTGGCTTCTGTGTACAAACGAGGTATGGATTTTATTCATATTCCCACAACGCTTTTAGGAATGGTTGATGCCTCTATTGGTGGTAAAAATGGTATTGATTTGCCTCCGTTCAAAAATCAATTGGGTACAATAAACCCTCCTAAACGTGTTTATGTTGATCTCAGTTTTTTGAATACACTTCCTGAAGGAGAATTTTATAATGGATTTGCCGAAATGCTTAAATATGGCTTAATAAAGGACAAAGTGTTATTTAACGAGATAAAAGACTTTTCTGATGAAAAAGACTTTCATCGAATTGAGATTATCGAAAAGTGTATTCAAATTAAAGTCAATATAGTTGATGGTGATCTAAATGAAAATGGTGAACGTAAATTGTTGAATTTTGGGCATACGGTCGGACACGGTATTGAAGGTTATTTTTTGGATTCCGCAGCACCTATTTCTCATGGCCATGCAGTTGCTTTAGGAATGTGTGCGGAAGCCTATATTTCAATGATTAGAGAGGACTTGTCAAAGGATGAATACAAGGAAATCGAAAATGTTTTAACCCGCGTTTACCCGTTTATTAAATTGAATGATATAGACACCAATGGAATTATTGAGCTTATTCATAACGATAAAAAGAATGAAGCGGGTAAAATATATACCGTATTGCTTCAAGGAATTGGTTCCTCAACGTATCATAACGAACTCACTGAGAAAGAGCTAGGAGAGGCTCTGCTTCATATTTCCATGTTATCGGATATATACAATTAAAAAAAAGCCCTGCAATGCAGAGCTTTTAACGAAGGTGTATCGTGATTATTTGATCACTGTCATTTCTTCAACAATATGCTTTGCACCTGCATATTTATCGATTAAAAATAGAACATATCTAATATCGACATTGATGGTTTTCTGAAGTTTATTGTCAAAAATAACATCTCCAGCCATAGCCTCAATGTTCCCGTCAAAGGCCAAGCCAATAAGCTCTCCTTTTCCATTCAATACGGGTGACCCTGAATTCCCCCCTGTAATGTCATTGTTGGTTAAGAAGTTCACAGGCATATATCCATCATCATCAGCATATGGACCAAAATCCTTTGATTCATATAAATCAATCAAACCTTGAGGTAAATCAAATTCATCATCTCCGGGTTGATACTTTGCTACAGTGCCTTTTAAAGTGGTATAGTAGTTTTCTTTTGCGTCATTTCGTTTGTCTTCTGGAAGAGGGCTTACCTTCCCATAAGTGAGTCTGAGGGTAGAGTTGGCATCAGGGTAAATAACTGGACTTAGACCAGATTTTCTCATCCCATCTACAAGTAAACGATAGGCTCTGTCAAATTTCTCCTCTGCCTCTTCGATTTTGCTGTCTGATGAAAAATAATGTGCAATCAATAAATCTGATAGCAGCATAATTGGATCATTTTGCAAAAGCTCTTTGCTAGGGATTCGCAAAAATGCCTCCATTCGCTCTTTTGAGGTGAAAATGCTGAGCTCATAGACGTTATCGAGATATTCCTTCAAGGGCATATTCAATGTATTCGAATAATAATCTAAGGATTGCGGTAATGCATAATCTGCTTTCTCTGTATATAAGGAAAGCATTTCGCTTAGCATTTCTTTTTCAAGATTGAGATCCGAAGTCATAAGAAAATCTTTAACAGCACTTTCCGCCTTATCAATCATACTCTCGTCATCGGCATATTTAGATAAAACTCTACCAAGGCCTCTTGAAAGTGTCGCGTATTTAGAACCTCTAAATACCATTCTCAAGTAATTATCATGGCGCGCCTTGTCGTTTGTTAAGGCATAATAGTCATTGATGTCTTTAATTACGTCAACATAGGCCTCGTTTTTTTTCTTATTCGCCCATTTGTCAAATTTTTTCTCGTTTTTGGCCTTGGAGGCAGCTGTTTGGAATTTGGTAAGTGCATCAATCATCCCTTGACGGTTTTTCCAATAATTTGCAACTCCGGCATATTTTGAGGCATAATTTAACCTGACCGCATCATCTTTGTCCATGTATTTTTCCATTACATCCATGGCTTTCTTCGAGGCTTTAACCCAAGCAGGATATGCAAATTTTACATTTTGATCAATTCCGCCTGCAGGTAACCAACGATTGGTTCTTCCAGGGTAGCCAAGGATCATAGCGAAATCATCTTTTTCAATTCCTTTGATATTAACCGGTAAATGATGTTTAGGCTTTAAAGGTACATTTGAGGTGGAATATTCTGCAGGGTTTCCATCTGCATCAGCGTATACCCTAAACATAGAGAAGTCTCCTGTGTGACGTGGCCATTCCCAATTGTCTGTATCGCCACCGAATTTACCAACACTTGCAGGAGGCGTACCTACCAATCTTACGTCTGTATAATCTTGATAAACAAAGTAGTAATATTCATTTCCTTGAAAAAAGGAACGAACACTCACTACGTATTTTCCACCTTCACTATTTTCCTCTTGAATTTTTTTGATTTCTTCCTCAATGGTTGTATTTCGTTCTTCCTCTGACATGTCATCGTTGACTTTATCAAGAATTCGTTTCGAAACGTCATCCATTCGCACAAAAAACCGAACAAATAGACTGTTAGGTTTCATTTCTTCTTGCTTATTTGCAGCCCAGAATCCATTTGTTAAATAATCATTTTCAGGTGTGGAAAGTTCAGCAATCGCACTGTATCCACAGTGGTGATTAGTTAGAACAAGTCCTTCACTTGAAACAAGCTCTGCAGTACATCCTCCATTGAATTGAACAATTGCATCCTTTAAGCTGGAATTGTTAATGCTATAGATTTCTTCAGATGTAAGCTGAAGCCCCATTTTTTCCATGTCTCGTTGATTCAATCGATCTAGAAACATCAGAAACCACATTCCCTCATCAGCATGAACAAACATTCCTACGAAAAGAGACAATGCTACTAAAATATTCTTCATAATTATATTGTTTTAAAAATTTAAGGTGGCTAAAAATACCGAAAAATTATTACTTTAAAATTGAATCTAAATTTTCAACTTATTTCCAGGTAAATCTGAGTGTTTTTTCACTTAATTCGATAAGTCTCATTCGCTCATTTTGAAAATTAGGTTCATTATAAAGAATGATAATTTGATTTCTCCGAAACTTCCAAATCCCATCCTTAATAAAGTATTGTTCTGAAGGTGGCATTTGACAGCCAAACTCAATTTGCTGCTTGAATTTACCATCTTTATAAAATATTAATCCTCTTTTTTTTGGATTTATAGAGTCAGTTTTAATGTATCTCAATGAAGAAATAACGGAATCTTGCTGATAAATCCATTGGCCTATTATTGTGCTTTCGATATCTGATTTCTTAAACTTAGGTTTCTGACCTTTAGTTTGACCATGAATACCAAAAGATAAAATCATACAGGATAAAATTGTCACAAAGAATTTCCTAATCATTATGTGTCTTAAAATTAGAAGGAGTGAATAACATGAATAGCCAATTTAAGTTGTAATTTCTATTTTAAGACATGGTCCCACTTCTGATATTGCCCTGCGGTCTACACAATGCCCCACAAGTGCAAGTACTTTTTCATCATCTACGAGTACATATTGATTTGCTTTTAGCC
>WTIB01000052.1 GCA_011522905.1 Crocinitomicaceae bacterium
GTTTTTATTTGGTGTCAGATAAACTGTAACCAACGGCATGATATGTGTTAGGTGATTGGTGAATTAATTTAAATAATTATTATGGATTTTGTTAAAAAACTTCTACCAACGGTGTTAATTGGATTAGTTGTTGTTGTAACTGGATATATTTTAGGCACCTCGTATTTGTCTAAAGGTAAAGATGACCCCAAAATATCAGTTACGGGATTGGGACAAGAATCATTTGATTCTGATTTGATTGTTTGGAGGGCCAGCTTTTCTCGGAATGCAATGGATTTGAAACAGGCTTATGCAGATTTAAATGCAGATGTTGTTGAGGTTAAAAAATTTCTATCTAGTCAAGGAATTCAAGAAAATGAAATCGTTTTTGATGCAGCTGACATCAGTAAAAATTACGACAATCAATACGATGAAAATGGAAATTTTAAGGAACGTGTTTTTCGAGGCTATGAGCTTAGACAGTCATTCGAAATACAATCCAAATCAGTGGATTTAGTTGAAAAGACTTCCAGAGAGGTTTCTAAACTGATTGATGCAGGGATTGAATTGAATTCATATTCTCCTCAGTATTATTACACTAAACTTGCTGAGCTGAAAATTAAAATGATTGAGCAGGCCACAAAAGATGCAAAAAATCGTGCGGAAACCATTGCCAAAAATGGTGGTGGATCGTTAGGTGATTTAGTAAAGGCAAATATGGGTGTGTTTCAAATTACCGCTGAAAATTCGAGTGATGAATATTCTTGGGGAGGAAGTTTTAATACGAGTTCCAAAAGAAAAACAGCAAGCATTACCATGCGTCTCAATTATGAGATAGATTAGGTGCTCATTTAGCCAAGCCATCTTAAGACATTGTCTCTCCAGATTTCATCTGCTTCCCGTTGGGTTAAAATATTTACTTCAACTGCGAAATCGATAACTCTTCCGGGAAATGAATTTCCAACGCCTTCCATTTCACCTAAAGGATAGGGGTCGTCGAGACCGGCTACGATTTGTGATACACCAACTCTTCTTTTTAGTAGCTCTAATGTGTAGGAATCATGAACCAATGAATCAAAAAACAAATTTTTATGACCAAGTGAGGCTCTTGGGTTTTCTACGTCTTCAAAAAGATCTGGCCTTCCATCAAAGCCTTGAAGTCTGCGTCCATAATTTGCGATTCCAAGCATACATCCATGCGCAAAACAAGTTCTGATATTGGGAAATTTATTTGGAATATCATTCAAGGTGTATAAGTGAAGTGTATCCGCACATTGGGCCATCATCCATACCAGATGAAACCTCCAGTATTGGTCCTTGAGATTCACAATTTTTTCTCCATCATAAGGGTGTATTTCAATCGCTAAATTGTACTTATTTGCAAGCTCATATACCGGAAAAACAGATTTATCTGCAATAGAGGTCCATTCATTATTCTTATTCAGAAAGTGGGTAGGAAGGCAAAGTAATTTTAATTTTAATTGACTTACACAACGCTCTATTTCCAAAAGAGCCTCCTCCATGTACAAAGGTTGAACAACAAAACCAGAGGTGAATTTATCTGGGAATTCATGCTGAACAGAAGCATTAAAGTCATTTTGCCAAGTTATCGCATCTTTGGCATCCTCTTTTTGCCAACCGTTACAATAGATTTGAGATAAATTGAGCATGACTCCATGATCAATATTATACTTCTCCATCCATTCAAGTTTTTCCTTGAGAAAGAAACTAGGGTCTGTAATTGGTCTCGACCAATTTCCCTGGCGCATGAATTTTTTATCATCATCTATCCAAAACAGTTTTTTATCCTTCATAAATTGAGGGATTTGATTTGGTTCAGGAAGAATATGTCCGTGTCCGTTTATTCTCATTAGTTAAGTACAAAGAAAAATGTTGAAACGAATATACACAAAAAAAGAGCCTCAGCTGAGGCTCTTAATCATTGTATTATTATAAACTTAAAATTTATACCTGCCGTCCTCAATCAATTTTTGAGCTATGATTTGTCGTGCCGCTTTAGGATTGAAAGGCTGGGTTTTTGTAAATCGTTTAAGGCCCATAAGCATCATTCTTGCTTCATCACCTTCTGCATATGAATTAATCGCATCTTTCGCGGCTTTAGCGATTTTATCTGCTACATCGTAGAAATAGGTTTTGGCAATGGCAATGTCGTGTTCACAGGCAGCTTCTCCTTGACTATTTATTTTTTTCTGGACTCGCAGGTATACCGATTCTGCCAAATAGGTCCAAATCGCCATGTCTGCAATATTCATTAATACTTCCTGCTCTTTTGCAAGTGATTGCATAAGCTTTTGGACTGCAGAACCCGCTACCATCAGTATCGCTTTTTTAAATCCGTCAACCATATGCTCTTCATTCCCTAAAGGTGTGTCGCTAGGCTCAATAATGTCTGGAATACTCATTAGGTCACCTGCTACTTTCATCGCAGGTCCCATTAAATCAAGCTCTCCTTTCATGGCTCTTCTTAAAACCATGTCAACAGTCAACATTCTGTTGATCTCATTTGTGCCTTCAAATATCCTGTTGATTCTAGAATCCCTGTAAGCTCTTTCTACAGATGATTCAGCTGAAAATCCCATTCCACCATATATTTGTACGGCTTCATCAACAACATAATCGAGACATTCAGAACCGGCTACTTTAAGCACAGCACATTCAGGGGCAAATAACTCTATCCCTTTAAGGGTTGCTTGTTCTTTATCCATACCTGAATCAACAAGTCCTTGAATGGCGTCATCGATATTTTGTCCAGCTCTGTATGTAGCAGATTCAATGACATACGTATATATTACCTGCTCAGCAAGCTTATATCGGATGGCTCCGTATTTTGAAATGGGTCTTCCAAATTGTTCTCGTTCATTCGCGTATTTTACTGATTCAGTAATAGCGCCTTTAGCACCGCCCATAACTCCAGCAGCAAGCTTGATTCGCCCAATATTTAAAATATTTAGTGCAATCTTAAATCCATTTTGACGATCTGAAAGCATGTTTTCAACTGGAACTTTTACATTATTGAAAAATACTTGTCGGGTAGATGATCCCTTAATACCCATTTTCTTTTCTTCAGGATTTAGGCTTATTCCTTCACTGTCAGCTTCAACTAAAAATGCGGTAAGATTTTTATCATCTTCAATTTTTGCAAAAACAGTAAATAAGTTTGCAAAACCTCCATTAGTGATCCACATTTTTTGACCATTTATGGTATAGTGGGTTCCGTCATCTGATAAATCAGCTTTGGTTTTTCCGGAATTGGCATCCGAACCAGAGCTCGGTTCTGTAAGGCAATACGCCGCTTTCCATTCGCCGGAAGCCAATTTAGGAATGTATTTTTTCTTTTGCTCTTCATTACCGTAATAGAGTAGTGGTAGTGTTCCAATACCTGTATGTGCACCAAAGGCCACTGAAAACGAAAATCCTAAGCCCAAATATTCTGTCGCTAATAGTGACGTTTTGAAATCAACACCCATTCCACCTAAATCTTCGGGCACTGATAATCCTAGCAAGCCTAATTCTCCTGCTTTTTCCATGAGTGAAGGCATTAATCCTTCTTCCATGGCATCTATTCGATCAAGATGCGGTATTACTTCTTTTAAGATAAATTCTTCGCAGGTTTGAGCAATCATTTTGTGCTCTTCGCTCCATTCTTCGGGTGTAAATATATCTTCGGGTTTGGTGTTTCGGATGATGAATTCACCACCTTTTATAGGGTTTTCAGTACTCATTTTTCGGTAATCAATTAATTAGTGAAACAAATATATGAAATTCAAAAGTATTATGCACGCATAATTAAATTAAATTTTCAATTTCATTCGATAATCATTCATAAAATACCCATTACCTATGTCTAAATCGACTTCCTCAACGATAGAAAAACCCTTTTTTTTA
>WTIB01000059.1 GCA_011522905.1 Crocinitomicaceae bacterium
GAGCTTAAACAATGGTGTGACCAAAACAACATAATGTATTTATGTACCGCTTTCGATATTGACAGCTTAATATACATCGATCAAAAATTGAATGTGCCTGTATTTAAAATTTCGTCAGGCGAAAATTTAACAAAAGATTTAATCGAATATATCGCCTCGCAAAATAAACCCATTCTATTATCTACCGGAATGACGAGTTTTGAAGAAATCAGCTTGTCTTTATCCATATTAACGCCTAAAAGTGATAAAAACATTACGGTATTACATTGTGTCAGTAATTATCCAGCAAATGATGATGAAATCAATTTAAACACGCTTCTAGAAATAAAGGAACGATATAATTGCAAAATTGGATATTCAGATCATTCTCTAGGAAACGAGGCCTCTTTGGCTGCTGTTACATTAGGAGCAACTGTAATTGAAAAACATGTCACATTTGATAGAGATGCAGAAGGCCCAGATCATAAGGCTTCTTCCACTATAAACGAATTCGAAGCATTGGTTCATTCGATTAGAAGAATTGAGAAAATGATGGGAAATAAAGAAAAAACTTTTTCAGAACAAGAGAAAAAAATTCGATTAATGGCTCGAAAAAGTATTGTTTCAAAGGTAAATATTCCTAAAGGAACCATCATAGAGGAAAGTATGATTTGCTTTAAGAGACCTGGAAATGGAATTCCAAGTCTAAATACAGAACTCGTCATTGGAAAAAAGACCAAAGTTGATATTGAATCGAATAGGGTCATCAAATTAGAACAATTGTCTTGAAAATTTTATTCTTTACCGGCTCAAGATCAGAATATGGGATTATTCGTCCATTATTGATGGCTTTGGATAATGTAGATTCTATTCATTATAAATTGATTGTAACGGGAAGTCATCTTTTGGAAAAATTTGGTACTACAATTGAGTCAATAAAAAAAGACAATCTTTCAGGTGAAATTATTCAATTCGCGGCTTTTGAAGAGAATTCAAGCCCTGGATTAATTGAATTTAACACTGTTTCAGAAAATATTTCCACGATATGTGAAAACGAAAAACCGCATTATGTTTTCATTACCGGAGATCGTATTGAAGCCTACGCATGTGCGATAGGTGCTCATTTCTCTAAAACAACTATTATTCATTATGGGGGTGGGAATATTTCTAAAGGTTCATGGGACGATATATACAGGTACAACATTTCGAATCTTGCAAAATACCATTTTGTGACTAACGAAGTTGCTTCAGAAAATTTAAAACAAGTACCTGCATTATTAGATAAAAATAAAATTTATAATATCGGTTCATTTTCTGTTGATTATTTACTTGATTTTAAAGTAAAGAATGACAATCCACTCTATTCGAATTCATTTGCATTAATGACCTTTCATCCTTCCCAAAAATTAGATGAAAATATTGCTGAAATAATGGAGCAGACTATTGATTACCTGTTAAATCGTAAGATGAGTATAGTCATTACCTATCCAAATACCGATCCTGGATTTGAAGAAATTGTCAGCGTGATTAACAAACAAAATGATTCAAATGTCACTATTCATAAAAATCTTGGCTCTGATCAATTTTACAGTCACTTAAAACAAGCTAAGCTGATTATTGGTAATAGCAGTAGTTCATTTGTAGAAGCGCCATATTTCGGGAACCCAATTTTGAATATTGGAAAACGACAAGACGGTAGAATATCTGATAAAATAATAAGCCATTGTGATTTAAACATTGAATCCATTAAGGCTTGGATTGATCAGCAAATATCGTGTAACTTTGAAAAAAAGAATTGTGAACAACTGTTTGGAAAGGGGCATTCAATCAATCTGGCCGTAGATTTATTAAATCGATTAAGTAATGAATGTAAACATAGATAAACATTTAATACACCATTCAAAAAACATTAAGGAAGCCATGTTTCTCTTGAATCAATTGGCAATGGATGCAATATTATTTGTAATCGATGAACACGAAAACTTAAAGGGGTCATTAACTGATGGAGATATCCGCAGGGGTATGCTTAATGGAGCAACCTTAGAGACTGAAGTAATCAATATCATTCACCCTAATCCAAAATTTACTCGTCGAAATGCTGTCAACCTTGAAGAGCTTATTGCTCTTCGAGAAAAGAATTTTAAGATTATTCCGGTACTAGAGGCGGAAACGGATAAAATTATTGACATCATTAATTTTAGAACTCAAAAATCCTATTTACCGATTGATGTTGTCATTATGGCGGGCGGTCGAGGCTCAAGACTATGGCCTTTAACCAAAAATACTCCAAAACCACTTTTGAAAATCAACGATAAGTCAGTTATTGATTATAGTATTGAAAGACTTCACAAGTATGGAATAACCAATTTTCATGTGAGTGTAAATTACTTAAAAGAGAAAGTGATACGTCATTTATCTAAATATGATGATCATATTAACTTTAATATTATTGAAGAGGAAAAACCTCTTGGAACAATTGGAGTTTTGCATCAAAATATTAACTACAACTGTGATTCTGTATTGGTTTTAAATGGCGACCTCATTTCAGCTATTGATTTTGAGATGTTTTATTTAGATTTTATTTCTAAAGATGCAGATATCTCAATTTTAACAATTCCATGGAAAGTTGATGTACCTTATGGAATAATTGAAAGCACTGATGGCGTGGTTTCTGGCTTGAAAGAAAAGCCAACTTATACTTATTATGCAAATGGAGGTGCGTATTTAATTAAAAGGGATATTTTAAAATATTTGCCCAAAGACACATTCTACAATGCTACAGATTTTGTTCACCTTATGATGCAAAAGAAGAAAAAGGTTGTTTCATTTCCTTTCAAAGGATATTGGTTAGACATTGGCAGTCATGAGGATTTCAAAAGAGCACAGGATGAGGTCAACTTTAGTGAATAGATGAATTCAAATATATTAATTAGTGTATGTGCACGAGGCGGATCTAAGGGTATCCCTGGAAAAAATTTAAAAGATTTAAATGGAAAGCCTCTTATTGACTATACGTTAACTTTTATTGAGAAACTTAAAGAAATTCTTGAATTTGATTTGTATTTCAGTTCAGATGATCAACAGATCGTAAATCATTTGATAAAAAAGGGATATAATGTTCCGGATATTAGAGAAAAAAAACTCGCAAAAGACCATACTCCGAAAATAGATGTCATCAGAAATGCTTTGCTGAATGCCGAAAATCATTTTTGCAAATCATATGATTATGTGATTGATTTGGACGTAACCTCCCCATTAAGAAATGTTAAAGATATCGTTGACGCATTTGCACAGCTTAAAAAGGATCAAAATGCCTTGAATATCTTTTCTGTAAGTCGCTCCCGAAAAAACCCTTACTTCAATATGATTGAAAAGAAAGAGGACGGTTATTTTAAAAAAGTGATTTCAAAGGATGAAATTACAGGAAGACAACAAACTCCGGTGGTTTACGAACTTAATGCTTCATTTTATATTTTAACCAAAGCTTTTTTAGAGGGAGATTATCGAAAAATGGTCACTGACAAATCCTTAATTTATGAAATGTCACATCTTTGTTTCGATATCGATGAACCTATTGATTTTCAATTGATGGAGGCTGTTCTCAAAAATAATCTTTTCCAATTTTGATACGAGTATTGTTTATTGGTTTAGGGTCAATTGCAAAAAGACACATCATTGCATTGAAATCAATTGAAGCAGATGCGGAAATCTTCGCGCTTCGATCTTCGTTAGAAAGTAATCATGTCGATGGTATCAATAGCATATATGATATTTCCGAAATCCCAAATGATTTGACATTTGCGGTAATCTCAAATCCAACTTTTTTACACAAGGAAAGTATTCTTAAAATGTTATGGTTTAATATTCCATTATTG
>WTIB01000122.1 GCA_011522905.1 Crocinitomicaceae bacterium
TTTTCAAAATTATGCGCAAAGTTAATAAGAATAAGTTAAGAGCCAATTAAGTTTGCGCATCTTTTCATTTTTTTATTTTAATAGTTGCTTGCAAGTTAAAAAAACATTCGGATCAATGTAATCACCAATATCGCACATTGGCACAAGAACAAAGGGCCTTGAAGTATATCTCGGGTGAGGAATAATCAAATCATCAGAGGTCAAGACAAAATCGTTGAATAAAATAATATCAATATCTAAAGGCCGATCTTCATATTCTTTTTTCGTCTTTTTTCGTCCTAAAGATTTTTCAATGGACTTAAGCTCTTTTAAAATTTCAAGTGGTTCTTTAGTAGTTTCTACCTTAATACAAAGGTTGATAAACGTATTTGTTGAATCAAAACCTACAGGATCATTTTCAAAATATTTCGAAATTTTGGTGACCGCTCCAATCTTTTTTCCAATTAATGAAATGCTTTTTGAAAGATTATCTTCTCGATTTCCAAGATTACTTCCCAAGGCCAGAATGATTTCACCTTTTAATCTTTCAACCATTCAAAAGAATTAATCATTTCTTCGAGGTCAACTTTAATATAACCCAAAACGTGTTGTAATGAATCATAATTGGGCACACAATTTAATACAACTTCACCACGAACAAAATTTTGTATTGAGTCAGTTAAATAAAATTGAAAATTTGTCGCTACATCTCCCTTTAACTCGAATAAGGTACCATAAACCTTGCTATCCTTGTCAATGATTTGATCATACTCAATTTTAGAGGCTTTCATTTTATGAAAATCGACCTCTTCGTTTGAAAAGTTTATGAGTCTTGCCAGAGAGTCAGGATGGTCTACTTTTTTGTAAAATAAATTAATATTACCATCAATTTCTCTTCCGAGATAGATTTCTTGTTCACAATAATATTCGTTACAGTTCACCGGTGTTTTGAGCGTACTGATATCAGAAATTTTAAATTTAAATGGAGCAGCTCCTTCTTCTAGATGGTAATTGTGATCTGGAAATTCAATTTTTAAAAATGTTGAGTTTTGACCCCTTAAAGTTTTTGCTCCATCGCTTTCATCGTCATTGCATGATACAATAAAAAGAAGGAACAAAGACAAGCAAAGGGAAAGACTTTTATTCATGGTTAGCAATCACTTTTAGCGTTTTAATTCTTCTTTTATCAGACGATTCTACAATGATTTTGTATTTGTCTATAATCACAAACTCATTGTTTTTTAGAATTCTACCTGCTTGTTCAATTACAAATCCTCCTAGGGTTTCAGCTTCGCCTTTTAGTTCTTCAAATTTTTCATTATCGGCTTTTGCAACTTTATAAAAATCCATTAATGAGGTCCTACCCTCAAAAATGAACGTATGCTCATCTACTTTTGAATAAACCAAATCTTCTTCATCAAATTCATCTGTAATATCTCCAACAATTTCTTCTAAAATATCCTCCAATGTCACAATTCCAGATGCTCCACCATATTCGTCAACTACAATTGATAAGTGCATTTTGAGATTTTTAAATTCTTGTAGAAGGTCATTAATTTTTTTATTCTCTGGGATGAAAAAAGGTTTTCTTAATGTACTTTTCCAATTAAATTTATCATCCTGATTTAAATAAGGCAAAAGGTCTTTAATGTATAAAATACCCACCACCTGGTCAGCCGTTTCTTTGTATACGGGTATTCGAGAAAATCCACAATCTAAAACGAACTGCTTAATTTCACTGAATTTCATTTCTAAATCCACAGCAGCAACCTCGACTCGCGGTTTCATGATTTGGGAGGCTTCTGTTTTTCCAAATTTCACGATTCCTTCCAGTATTTTATGTTCCTCATCTTCAGTTTCCTCTTTTGTAATGGCTACAGCCTTTTCTAAATCCGATGAGGACAGATTTACGGTGGCTTTTTTGCTTCCACTAAATAATTTTGAACTTTTAACCAATGCATTAACGATCCAGTAAACCACTGGAAATTTATATAAGTAGTATAAAGGTCTTGCCATGATTTTTGAAACCTTTGTGGGATTCTTAACCGCAAATATTTTAGGGATCACCTCACCCCAAAGAAGAATCAAGAGTGTAATACCAATAACTTCAAGAAAAAATTTAAAATAATTATCAGCAAAAGGGAAGAAGTAATTGATAATAAAGCTGGATAAAATAACAATTCCAACGTTTAAAAAATTATTCGTAATCAATATTGTTGCCAACAGCTCATTCGGCATATTCAATAAATCAATAATTAATTTGGATGTTGATGAATTTTCCTGTTTAATTTGATTTGTTTCCTGAGGAGATAATGAAAAAAAGGCAGATTCAGCACTTGAAATTAGAGCTGATAGTAATAATAAAACCAAAACAATAAACATAAAAATGACCACACCTCCTTCCGGTCTGACCATGAGTATATTCATTAAATTGGATGGGGGTTCTGTAATTTCCATTTAAAAAGGTAATGTATCTTCTGGGTCACTTTCTAAATTTTCCATTTTGGAAATTTCCTGATTCGCTTCTACGGTATATGGCTCTTTTGGCTTTGTATCAGTATCTGGTTTTGATAGAATCGTCATTTCATCACCTATGACTTCAACATTGTATCTCGTATTGCCCTCTCTGTCTTGCCAAGATCTTTTTTTGAGACGACCTTCTACATATATTTTCATTCCCTTCTTGAGAAATTTTTCAGCAAGCTCTGCCAACCCTCGCCACAAAACAACATCATGCCAATCTGTATTTTCAATTTTTTTCCCAGAAACTTTATCTGTGTACGATTCAGAGGTAGCCATAGAAAAGGAGGCAAGAGTTGCACCATTTTCAAGTTTTTTAATTTCCGGATCTCTACCAAGATTACCTATGAGAATGACCTTATTGACACTGCCGTTCATATAGTAAAGTTAAAAAATTTCTACTTGTTAATTAGAAATTACTTTGACGCTTTTCTTTTTCCTCTTGTTTTTTTAGGCTGATTTTCAATAATCTCCATGCATTCACTTAGGTCAAGGTTTTCAGCTACTTTATCCTTGGGGATTTTGTAATTTTTCTTGCCTAACTTGATGTATGGCCCATATTTACCATTTAAAACAAATAATTCCGGATTTTCTGGGAAGGATTTGATTTTATTCGCTTCACTTTGCTTTATCTTTTCTATATGTAAGGATATCGCCTCGTCGAGAGAGATTTCCATAGGGTCAACATCTTTTGGGATAGAGGCAAAAGTTCTTTCTACCTGTACATAAGGACCAAATCTACCAATGTTCACCTTAACCTCTTTTCCTTCATATTCTCCTAGAATCCTTGGCAGCTTAAAAAGGTCTAATGCTTCATCTAAGCTAATTGAATTAATAGACTGTGACTCCAAGAGTGAGGCGAATTTCGGCTTTTCTCCATCTTCTTTTTCGTCCCCTATTTGTACCATGGGTCCGAATTTACCGATTCTTACAATTACCTTTCTGCCATTTTCGGGGTGTTCTCCTAAATGTCTCTCGCCAGTGGCTCTCTCTGCATTTTCTGTGGTGTCCTCAACGCCATTGTGAAAAGGTGTGTAGAAATCAGAGAGCATTTTTTTCCACTCTAATCCACCCTTTGCAATATTGTCAAATTGATTTTCAATTGTCGCCGTAAATTGATAATCCATGATTTGCTCAAAATTATCTTGTAAAAAATGGGTAACAACAATTCCAATATCTGTAGGAGATAATTTATTTTTTTCTCTACCCGTAATTTCAGATTTATCTGTAATATTTAAATCTTCACCCACGAGACTTAAACATTTATATACACGCTCCGTACCTTCTTTTATTTTCTTTTCTACATAGCCTCTTTTTTGAATCGTGGAAATGGTAGGTGCATAGGTAGAAGG
>WTIB01000222.1 GCA_011522905.1 Crocinitomicaceae bacterium
CTCTAAAAAACTAAAAATAAGCTTGCTGTTTTGGGTGCTTTTATTTTCAAAAGCCCTTTGTGCTCAAATTGATTTCAAGGATTTTTCCTTGGTAGTTGCAGGAAATCAAACAGAAATAAATAACATGACAACTGCTACGGTTCGTGATTATTTCAAAGGTAAAAATTACAAATGGCCGAATAAAAAAAATGTGGTCATTGCACTTCCTTCAGCCAAACACCCGAAGGTTGAACTATATTCGAATTTGCTATATAATCGGTCATTTTTTGCTGTTAAAAAGTATTGGTATTCGCTTGTTTTTCAAGGCCGACACGACCCACCGTACTTTTTTGATTCCGACAAAGAGTTGCTTGAATTCGTGGAATCTACACCAGGAGCAATAACTATAGTTCAATCGACTAATGAGGTAGATGATAAACTGATTATTCGAATCAATGACTAAATTTTTCAGTTCAATTACTTTCAAGATTTGGTTGCCATTTACCTTGGCCCTAATTATCATTATCAGTATCTCTGCCTGGTATTATCCCAGTAAGCAGAAAGAGTACGTCATAAACAATAAACAGGAACAGGTTTCGGAGTTGGCAGTTGGTTTAGCCCACAATTATGAAAGTGCCGCATCAGATAACATCAAATACGAGAACCCACGATTGCTAATGTCAAGACTAAAAGACATTATTGGCTTTGTAAAGAAGGACAATAAAATTGATTTTATTGAAATCACAGAAAACGGCCAATTAGTAGAACGATATGTCCGTGATACATCAAACAAAGTAGTGGACGATATAGCTTCTCGTTTTCTATATGGCGAAGCCAAGTTTAAATACAATGATGAATCCGGAGAACAAATTAACGGTAAAGTCAGGGTAGCCTTTGAGAAAAAAAGTATTGAAGACGAAATTTCAAAATTAAACAAGCCAATTTATTTTATCTTATTTGGAGCCGGCTTATTTTTCTCAATGGCATTCTATTTCTTTGCGCGATGGTTAGCTAAACCCATTATACAACTCACTTCTTCTGCCAAAGCATTGAAAGAACAGAATTATACTGCTGATCTCCCCAATTATAAATCAGATGATGAGATTGGAATGTTGATTCACTCCATAAATGACTTAAAAGACAACTTAATTGAACAAAAAGCAAAGAATGACAAGTTTGTTTTCGGTTTGGAGGAGCTCGTTGAACAGAGAGCAAAAGATCTAAAGGAAACACAAGCTCAAATGGCTTTGGCTCAAAAAAATGCCAAATTCGGAATCATTCAATATTCGTTTGCGGATGATGTTTGGACAAGCTCTGAGGAATTTGATTTGATATTGGGTGTGGATAAAAAAACTACCAAAAACTTAGAGGGGTTGCAAGCTTTATATGAAGAGGAGGAAGAAGGGTATTTAGAAAAAGTTTGGACCGAAATGATAGCTGAAAAGAAGAAGAACCATACCTCTGATTTTAAAATTAAAAGAGTTTCAGATGGTCAGCAATTAACCATAAACCAGGTGATTGAGATTAAATTTGAGGGTGATCAACCCATTGAATTGATTGGCTCAATCCAAGACATATCCGCAAGAACAAAAATTGAAGAGGAAGTTAAAAGATTATCGCATGTGGCGACGAAAACAACCAACTTGGTAGTTATTACTGATGCACATGAAAAAATTGTTTGGGTTAACGATGCCACGGTGAAAATGACTGAATATTCTAGAGATGAAATTATAGGAAATACACCTCGGATGTTTCAGTCTCAAAAAACGGATCCAAAGACCAAAATGTTGATTCGAGAAAAATTAGCCAAACACGAAACCATTAGTGAAGTGGAAATATTAAATGTTTCTAAAAGTGGAAGAGAGTATTGGTTGAGTCTAAACATTGTACCCATAATGGACGACAACGATAATTTGACGGGGTATATAGCTATTGAATCAGACCTTACCGATCACAAAAGACAATTGCATTTAATTGAGCAAAATGAAAAGAATTACAGGACGATTTTAGATAGTTCCTCTGAGATGATTCACAAGCTCAATGAAAAAGGTCAAATAGAATATGTAAACAAAGCTTGGCTTGAAAATATGGGCTTTGACGATATTTCAGAAGTAAAAGGTCGTCCGATATTGGAATTTTTCACAGATGACACCTTGAAGGAGTTTAGTGTCGTGATGCCAAAGTTGATGAAAGGGGAAGCTGTTAATGAATTAAAATGCGAATTCATTGGTAAAAAGGGAAATATACTAAACATTAAGGGTCGTTCTCAGCCTGTTATGGTTGATGGAGAATTTTCCGGTTCAGAAGCTTATTTATTCAATGTGACATCTGTATTGAAAGCGGAAAGAGATTTGGAAAAAATGTCGGAATTTCAGAATCTACTGATGCAGATTTCTACAGAGTACATCAATGCGCCTGTTTCTGAAATCAACCAATTAATTAATCAATCTTTAGCTGAGATTGCTGATTTTTCATCTGCCGATCGAGCCTATGTCTTTCGTTATGATTATGAGAAGGAAATTTGCTCAATTACACATGAATGGACGGGTAAAGGAATTATTGCACAAATTAACGATTTGAAGGCAAT
Source organism: Crocinitomicaceae bacterium (assembly GCA_011522905.1). Classification (GTDB taxonomy): domain Bacteria; phylum Bacteroidota; class Bacteroidia; order Flavobacteriales_D; family Crocinitomicaceae; genus UBA952. Next base: position 2,567 of record WTIB01000222.1, read on the forward strand.
GCCATTTGAATCTGTACCATATTCTTTACAAAAACACACGGCAGGTGATTTCGTAGAATTCCCTGATGTTTCCAAGGTTAAAGACAAACGGATACATACCGTTTTATCAGAAGAGGGAATCCAGAGCTTAATTTCTGTTCCTATGATGGATGGTGATGTAGCTATTGGATTTATTGGCTTTGACATCATGAAAACCAAAAGAGAATTTAATTCAAATGAAAAGAACCTGATGCGTTTGTATGCACAAATGATTGTCAATGTAATCAATAGAATTCAGTTTATTGAAGAACTTCAGTATACCAAAGATGAATTATCGGAAATCAATAAATCTTTGGAGAAAAAGGTCCTTGAAAACACCAGAAAAAATATAGATTTATCTCGATCAATATTGGAACAAGAAAAGCTAGTGACAATTGGTGAAATTTCCGCGGGAATTGCCCATGACTTAAATACGCCTCTTGGAACAATTAGGGTTGGTTCTGATAACGTTAATTTCATTTTGGATAAGTTATTTAGAGATGATTTAAGTGACTTCAGTCGTAAAGAGCTCATTGAAATTGTCGATTTTGTCAAAAAGAATAAAATCGAAATTTATGTGGGGGGAATACAGATGCGAAAGGAAAAAATTAAAATGGAAACATTTTTGACCGAAAAATTCAATGAAATTTCAGATGACAAAAGACAAAAATATGTTGAATTATTTGTCAAATGCAGAATCTCAGAGAATCAACCTCAATTGATTGAAACAATCATTCAAAAAGAAAATGGAATCAAATATTTGGAGGTATTGAATCAGGTGCAGCTGGCCTTTGCGCAGCTAGATACGATAAAAACTTCATCAGATAAAGCTGTTCGAGTGGTTCAAGACATGAGGGCATTTATTAAGGGAGAAACTACTGTTGAGCGAAAAATGATTAATCTGAGAGAGAATATATCCACTGTTTTGGGTGTATTCAATTATGAAATCAACTTGAATGTTGATCTTAAATATGAGGTGGACGAATCCATTGAATTTATGGGATACGACATTAAACTTTTTCAGCTGTGGTCTAATATTGTAAAAAATGCCTTAGAGGCCATGAGCGAACAAAACGATAAGTATCTTGGAATAATCGCCGAAAAAGAAGACAGTAAAATAGTAGTTACTTTTGAAAACAATGGACCGAAGATTCCAGATGACATTGTACAAACAATTTTTAATAAGTTTTACACTACTAAAGCAAAGAAAAGTGGTTCTGGATTGGGTCTGAGTATCGTTAAAAATGTGCT
>WTIB01000315.1 GCA_011522905.1 Crocinitomicaceae bacterium
TTTCATCGATAGAAATAAAGATGATTTTGTGCAACTTGAACGAGATTATTACAATTCCAAAAGGAAATTAGACACATTAGAAGGAGGTCTTAAAAATTGGTTAATTGAGCCTTCCATTGAGGAACTTGAATTTTTGAAAGGATTATTCCAAAAGCAGCACCTATTTAGATATAAATTAAAATGGTATTTCACCTGGAGAAAATGGTCTAGAACACCAAAGGCAAATCCAGAAATGCAAATAAAAAATAGAATCAAATACGAAAAAAAGAAACGACAACATGAAACGATAGTTAATAAGTTATTTGTTCTCGGGATTCAAAATCCAGAAAATGATTTACCTCAAATAAGAAGCTTGATTGAAAACACAAATCTGGAAAATTGGAACAATTTTAAGGAAGAAGGAATTAAGAAGAAAATTACTATTAGTCATAAAAAGCTTTATCAAACAATAGACTTCTTGAAGCATTCATTTAAGTTTCAATCAGATGACATTCCGATAAATATTTTAAATGATATCAATTCTCAAAAAGAGGAATTTTTAGAAGCTTGGCCAAAATTGAAAGAGCTTCCTTCAGAAATATTCCCTTTTCTTCAAGAAGATTTGAATCAAATAAAAAGCAATATTGAAGCTGCCGTTTGTAACCAAATCAAAATAAAGAATCCCGAATTAAAAAAATTCTCGATTACCCGCTTTCTTGAAGAATGTAAAAATGTTAATAATGCTTTCGATGAAGAATCAAGTCATTATGCCGAACATTTAGTGAGGCAGCAATTTGAAATTTTTAGTAGCTATGAAGAGCTTACAAAAACACCTCCCAAAAAACTTAGTCCTGAAGATAAAGAGTTCAGAATGCAACTCAAAAAAGGAAAATCTTTGCTTGTTAAAGAGTTTGGCAAAAAAAGAGCGCACAAACCAATTAGAATCTTATTCAATTCTGAGGCTATACATTGGATTAGAGTTTTAAAACCCATTTTGATGTCTAATCCAAATTCCCTAGCAGAAAGTCTCCCATTGAAAAAAGAAATCTTTGATTTTGTCATTGCCGATGAAGCAAGCCAGCTTCTTCTCAGTCATTCAGTAGGAGCTCTGCAAAGAGGAAAGCAATCAATTATATGTGGAGACCCCCAACAAATGTCTCCAAGTAGTTTTTTTAGAAAAAAACAACGATTGGAAATAGATTTACTTCATCATGCAAATTATTATTTGAAAAGTGTTTTTCTTTCAAATCATTATAGAAGTTTGCATCCTCAGTTGATCGCATTTTCTAATTCCTTCTTTTACAATAATAGACTAAAGGCGTTTCAAGAGACACATACAAATGGCTCGCCAATTGAGCATCACTATATCAATGGCGGTAAATTTATGGAGCGAAAAAATCAGGAAGAAGCGAAGAAAATAGCTTCTTTTATTTCAAAACACATACGAAATGATGAAAAGCTTGGCATTGTTGCTTTTTCACAAACTCAGCTTGAATGTATTTATGAAAACTTAAATGATGATGTTAAAGAAATTTTAAATAGAAGAAGCGAAAATGACTCTTTGTTTTTCCAATCTCTAGAAAAAGTTCAAGGAGATGAATGTGACAGGCTCATCATTAGTTTCGGCTATGGATTTAATAGTGATGATAAGTTCGAAATGCGTTTTGGACCTGTAAATTTAGATCAGGGTCATAAAAGATTAAATGTATTATTTTCTCGAGCCAAAAGAAAAATTGATTTCTTTTCATCGGTACGTTACAGTGACTTTCCAAATTCAGAAAATACAGGTGTTGATCATGTCAAAAAGTGGTTTCAATTATTGGATAAAAAACAGACTCATGAAGAGGTGAACTCAAACATTCCTTTAAGCCATATTCTAAATGATTGTAATGGATTCAACGATCTTATTTCGTACTTACATGTTTATTCTGAGCGAGGTTATAAAGTTCAGAATTAATCTCTTTTAGGTACAGGGTCATGTCCACAGCCTCCTCCTGGCCTGCAGGATACAATTCGTTTAATACCTAGAAATAAACCCTTGAAAGGTCCCCATATTTTTATGGCCTCAATCATGTATGCAGAACAAGTTGGTTCGTAACGACAAGATTTTGGTAAAAGCGGTGAAATAAATAATTGATACATTTTCACTAATAAAATGAGAGGGAATGAAAGTATTGAATACAGCAAACGCATAAAAGCAAATTTAGTTCTTTTCACAATTGAATGTTGCTAAAACATCTTGTAACTCTTGAAGATGTATTCGTTTAAAGCATAGATTTAGAATATGACCAATACCTACCTATTACTTATCGCGATATTTTACCTGAACTTTACATATGCTCAAGACAAAAGTTGGGAAAACGAAAAAATATTGGTTTACAATGACAGCGAGGTAAATCAATTGATTTCTGCAAATCAAATTTTCGAAAAACGCTGGGATGTCTTACCTCAACCTCAATTTTGGAAAAAAATCATGTGTCTGACACCTGACACCTGTATCGTCAATATTGCAAAAAATAGACATGTATTGGAAAAAATACCTTCCGAAAGATGGGTTTACTTGAGTAAAGAAAAGAAAAGAAAATTTAGAGATAGCATTCGTAAAAAATATAATCTTAATGATGACGATCTCGTGTACGTAACAACAGGCAAAAATCACTTCTATAAGTTTGAAGCCGTTTACCCATCCATTTCAAAAGGCATTATGGTTTTTGACAGTCTTGGCGTCGATCCCTGGTACGCACAATCCATACTACTTATTGAAAGTCCGGGTCAGCTAAAAAAATCAGTTTCTGGAGCCTATGGTCCTTTTCAGCTCATGCCGAGAGTCGCTCGTGCTCAAGGACTAATTGTCAATAAAACGACCGATGAAAGAAAAGATTTTAACCGTTCTGCATTTGGTGCAGCTAGTTTAATTAAAAACATATGTATTCCAGAGACCAAAAATATTTTAAATCGTCATGACATTAAATATAATGAGAATGACATCTGGTTTCGTTTAATGGTTTTACATGTGTATCATGCCGGTGCCTATAACGTAGGGGCTGTAGTTGACAAGATTATGCCAAAAGAAGGTACTCAAGAGCTGATTAAAAAGATGTGGCAAAATAAGGCGGCCGGTTTCGGAAACTGCTCACAAAACTATAGTCAGATTGCATTGGCTGCACATCTGATTTTGCATGAAATGGTCTATGAAAATTGTTCAGAAATTATTACTCCAAATTCTCGTTAGAGACAAATTTTATAGAAACAGAATTTACACAATGTCTGGTATTTTTTGATGTCAGTCTTTCTCCTGTAAATACATGCCCTAAATGACCATCACAGTTAGAACAAACAATCTCTGTTCTTCTTCCATCTGCGTCTAGAATCCTTTTTACAGAACCCTTTATTTCATCATCAAAACTAGGCCAGCCACATCCTGATTCAAACTTATCACTGGTCTCATACAAAGGCTGATCACATTGCCGGCAAACAAATATTCCATGCCCTTTAAAGTGGTTATATTCTCCAGAAAAAGGCATTTCTGTCCCTTTAAAGAGAATCACTCTTTCTTCCTCTTTAGACAACTGATTCCAATCTTTTTTATCTTTTTTCATTATTCAGGAAAAGCTTTCCACTTTCAATAAACAAGGGAGATGGGAAGTTGTTTGTAAATAAACCACCCGTTCCTAAGCCTTGCGCAATCTTAGGTTTGTAGTGAGCAGCAAAACGCGCTATCATTTCTAATCCAATATTTGATTCAAGAGCAGATGTTAACCACCAATCAATATTCATGGATTCTGCAATTTCTATCCATTCACTGCATCCGTAAACCCCACCATGTAAACTTGGTTTTAAAATAATGAATTGGGG
>WTIB01000107.1:0-1200 GCA_011522905.1 Crocinitomicaceae bacterium
GGTATGGTTGCGACCGAGCTGTTCCCCAAATTTTGAATACACATGGGCATTACATTTTCAGATGGAGCCTCAATCCCATATAGCTTATAAAATCTCTGAATAATGGCTTCATCCATTTTTTCATTGGCCTGATGAATGAATATCTTTTTAAGGTCTCCAATGGATTTTCCGGACTTATCGAAGGCATCTTTCATGGCTTTGGGGACCTGACTAATAGCATACTCATAGATTTTTCTTCCCTTCATCTTAATGAATTTGGTAGCATCTTCGCTTTTCTTGTATGAGGGGCCACAATACAAATAGTCTGCTTCAACAGTGGCATGAGTTACTGCGGAATAGGAGAGAATACCCCCTCTAGATGCATCATCAGAACTTAAAATACATGCACCAGCACCATCAGAAAAAATCATGGAATCTCGGTCGTAAGGATCCAACACTCTCGAAAGCATTTCACAACCTACAATCAGCACATTTTTGGCCATGCCAGTTTGAATGAAGCTATAGGCTTGTATCACACCTTGTACCCATCCAGGACAACCAAATATGACGTCATAGGCCACAGCACTTGGGTTTTTAATATCCAAACCTTGCTTTATTCTTGCTGCAAGACTGGGCATAATGACAGATTGATTTTGTTTGTAGTCTACATCGCCAAAATTGTGCGCTACTATTATATGGTCAATATCTTCTTTGTCAATTCCACTTTTCTCAATGGCCTTCTGCGAAGCAAAAACGCCCATATCCGAGGTGAGCATATTTTCAGTCGCATAACGTCTTTTTCGAATTCCAGTAATTTTTTCGAATTTCCTCGTAATTACCTCGGGTTGGGCATCCAATGGGGCCCCATCTTCCGTATGAAAATGATGCGAGTGAAAGGCATTATTTTCGATTTCTACTTCGGGAATATATGATCCAAAGGATTTGAAAATTACTTGACGATTTGACATGAGAATTCAGTGTTTTGCGTGTATAATTCATTGCTTCACTGCAGAAAGTGTAAAAATGACACTAACAAAACTAACATTCTTTTTTACAAATCAATCAATTATTCGACATTGATCTGCTTTTCAACACCCTCTCAATACTTGAAAAACTTTGATCTTTCGCTTTTAATAAAATCAATAGGTGATACAATAGATCTGCAGCTTCATTTTTGAATAGCTCATCATTTGAATCTTTCGCCTCAATAACGAGCTCAAC
>WTIB01000107.1:1300-3824 GCA_011522905.1 Crocinitomicaceae bacterium
CTTTGCTTAGAGCGACTGTAAAAGGTAACTTTTTTGGTTTCAATGGTTTGATCAAAAGCTTCTTTGTTCATGTATCCGAGCATCAGCACCTGCATGGTCTGTGCATTTTGTATGATCACTGGCACTAGTCCGTCGCCCTTGTTAAAGTCAATATTCATCTGATGGGTATGTTTTTCGTTTTTAATCTATTTTTCAATTGTGGTATTGGTATTTCGTTGTAGTGAAATATGCTTGCTGCAAGTCCAGCTGTTGCATTTGTCTGTCTGAAGAGCTCCTCAAAATCCGATTCTTTACCTGCTCCTCCTGAGGCAATGATTGGGACATTCACCGCCTCGCATATGGCTTGTGTAATACCCAATGCAAATCCATTTTTGGTCCCATCATTATTCATGGAGGTCAACAAAATTTCACCTGCACCTAGCTCAACTCCTTGTTTGGCCCATTCCACTGCCTTTAAGCTTGTTTCTTCTCGCCCTCCTTTGACATAAACTTTCCATTCATGTCCATTGAATTTTGTATCAATGGCCAAAACCACACATTGCGAGCCGAATTCTTTTGACACATCAGAGATTAGTTTTGGACATCTAACAGCAGCTGAATTCAATGAAATTTTATCCGCACCAGCACGGATAATTCGTCGAACATCATCTACAGAATTTATTCCGCCCCCGACGGTAAAAGGAATATCTATTTCGCTTGCAATCTTGGAGACCAATTCGACCAGAGTATCTCTTTTCTCAATGCTTGCAGTGATATCTAAAAACACCAACTCATCGGCACCTTCTTTCGAATATTTTTTTGCCAGCTCAATGGGATCTCCTGCATCTCGAATATCAACGAAATTAACGCCTTTAACGGTACGCCCATTTTGAATATCCAGACATGGTATAATGCGCTTTTTTAACATAACTCACTTAATTCTTTGATTGTAATTCTTCCTTCATATATGGCTTTTCCAATGATGACTCCTGAACAGCCAATTTCTTTCAATCTATAAAGGTCATTGATGTTTGACACGCCACCGCTCGCAATAAGATTTACCTGGGTTTGATTCAGAATATCCTTATATAAATTGATTGATGGTCCTTCAAGCATTCCGTCTTTTGAGATATCAGTGGAGATGACATCACGAATGCCATTTTGTTCATATGACTGAATGAATTCAATCACATCCGTATCGGATTCTTCCAACCAACCGTCTGTGGCAATCTTTCGATCTTTACAATCTGCTCCTAAAATGACTTTTTCTGCTCCGTAGCGATTTATCCAACCTACAAATTCAGACCTGTTTTTTGCAGCGATACTTCCACCCGTGATTTGTTTGGCTCCCGATTCAAAGGCTATCTCAACATCTTTTTCAGATTTTAAGCCTCCTCCAAAATCAATGTCCAATGTAGTTCGTGATGCTAATTTTTCAAGAATTTTATAATTGATAATGCGATTCGATTTCGCCCCATCTAGATCAACTACATGTAGAAATTGAATACCATTGTCTTCGAATGATTTTGCAATCTCCAGCGGATTCTCATTGTAGATCTTTTTGGTGGTATAGTCCCCTTTCGTTAGCCGAACGCACTTACCATCTATGATGTCAATTGCCGGAATAATTCTCATAGTGCTAAAAAGTTTTGTAAGATGCGCGAGCCGATATCCGCGGATTTTTCCGGGTGAAATTGGGTGGCATAAAAGTTTTCTTTCTCTATTGCTGCACTAAATGGCTGAATGTAATTACACACAGCTGATGTATAATCGCTCAGTTCAGCGAAGTAGCTGTGTACAAAGTACAGGTCATCATTGGCCTCAATACCATTGAATAGTATTCCTTTTTGCGACATTAGGTTATTCCATCCCATGTGAGGCACAATCGCGTCACCTTGAAACCGCTTGACAATATTTGGAAATATGCCTAAACAGCTTGTATCTCCTTCTTCGCTGTATTCGCACATCAGCTGAAGACCAAGGCAAATCCCCAAAATGGGCTGTTCAAGGGATTTAATTACTTCATCCAAGCCATTATTCTTTAGATATTTCATAGCTGAATTTGCCTCGCCAACACCAGGGAAGATTACTTTATCGGCATTACGCAAGTCATCAGCATCATCTGTAATCAAACAATTATACCCAAGTCGATTCAATGTATTTTGAACCGACCGAATATTTCCAGCGTTATATTTCACTATTGCAATCATAATACTCCTTTTGTACTTGGTATGGTAAAATCATTTGTTTGTCGAATCGCCATTTTTATTGCTTTAGCAAAAGCCTTGAAAATGGATTCGATTTTGTGGTGCTCATTTTCACCCTCTGCCTTAACATTCAGATTGCACTTCGCCCCATCACTGAATGACTTGAAAAAGTGCATAAACATTTCTGTTGGCATTTCACCAATCATTTCTCTATTGAATGATGCCTCCCAAACCAACCAAGGCCTACCACCAAAATCAATAGCTACCTGCGCAAGGCAATCGTCCATAGGCAATAGGAACCCGTATCTTTCGATACCCTTTTTACTCCCCAATGCTTT
>WTIB01000182.1 GCA_011522905.1 Crocinitomicaceae bacterium
ATAAAAAGTTCACAGGGCCCATTGACGGCAGATGCGTCAGTAACAATCCATCCTTCTGGGGCAAACATAAACACATGTTCCCTTCCCTTCTCATCAATGGAATAGGTTCTTAAAAGCCCCTTTTCAACAGCATAAATTTTTGAATTAAGCTCACCTCTTCTTTGGATGATTTCTCCCTTTTTTACTTCTATGGTTTTCAAAATTTTAACATTTTTGAAAGAGAAAAAATTTAAGTAATTCCGCCGTTTATATTGATAGATTGTCCAGTGAGATAATCTGCCTTTTCATCTAATAGAAATGAAACTGCATGTACGATGTTATCCGATTTACCTAAAGATTTTGACGGTACGGATTCTAAAATAGTAGCTATAAATTCGTCAGAAACCTCGGAAATCATACCCTTATCCATATATCCAGGGGAAATGCAATTCACAGTTACCCCTGAAGATGCCAATTCATTGGCCATGGTTCTTGTTAAACCAAACAGAGCACTTTTACTTGCGGAATAGGCAGCAGTTCCAACTACTCCCTTTTGGGCAACTATTGAAGAAAAAAACAAAATTCTTCCAAATTTATTCTTTCGCATACCAGGAATAAACAATTGAGCAAGCCTAAATGGCACGTTGAGATTTAAATCTAGTACTTTATCCCATTCGTTCTTTTCAATTTTCCAGCTGATCTGAGCGCTGGATACTCCCAGACAATTAATTAAGCTATCTACTTCCCCAATCTGCTTTTGAAGTGTATCGTAATTGACATCTTCCAAAAAATTGACCTCTATGGCCATGGATTGACTCGGAAAGCTATTTAAGAGTGAGTTAAGCTTTGATTTATTTTGATTGCACAGCATCACCACATAAAAACCCTGCTTTAATAGATGCTCTGAAATTTCCATTCCCAATCCACCCGATGCGCCACTAACCAATACTCTCCTCATTTTATTCCAATTTTTCTATTTACTAATGTCCGTAATGGCCAAGAAACACCATTGTATTTCAAAATTAGATATTTCCTATCTATTGCACCAAACTTTTTATTGAATACAGCCAAACCATGATTATTGGACCCACCAAAATCAAGAGAAAAAGTGGAAGATGCATTTTCTTTTATGACAGAATTGAATATGGCCTGCATGGCTCCGATAGATTTACCCTTCGAATTCACAATACCTTTAAGATATAAAAGCTTTTGACCCTTACGAATAAAAAAACCAATCGCAAGCAATTCCCCGTTAAGTCGAACTCCTCTATAAATTGAAGCACCTCTGCTTTGAGCCTCTTTCATAAGATTCGATAAGCGTTGGTATGCCCCATCGTTTAAATGAGAAAATTCTTTTCCTTTTAAACTTTTAAACATTGTGATCAGTTCTTCGGGATCGTTTTCTTCTGTTAATTCTGCATTTGACTTTAAGAAATCGCGAAGACTTCTTTTGACATTCTGAGAATATCCTTTATAGATCGATTCGTATTCCTGATTCAATTCGAGTGATTGATAAACCGAATCAGCTTTTTTAAAATACTCATCGTTGAGTTCAACATCAATGGACAGATTAAAAAAAGATATTTCTTCTTTCAGCAAAAGAAATAATTCATGTACTTTTTCTTGGTTGCCTAAAATCGAAAATGCTCGTATAAATAAAGGCTGTAAACAATAATCAAGGTGGTATTTTTTAGATATTTTTATGGGTAGACAGGCCTCGTAATCATTCAATACAATAGCTGACCAATTCGGCATAACAGCATCTAAGTACCAACTGGACATAAAAATTTCATGACTAGATTTTGATGACAGTAGATCCCACTTTTCAGTGGAAATCTCGTTTCTTTTCAAGAGTCTTATTTTTCCATATCCTTTAGACATACAATTTCATGTTTCTTTGATATTCTATTTAACAATTGATCCAAATAATTCAACGAGAATTCAGTGCAAGCTTTTGGATGTCCAATAATGACCAAATGCTCATCTCCTCGCTCTGTGGCTTTTCGAATAGCCCTTTCAATTTGAGTAACGAAATACCCGTCGGCACTTACGCAAAGTAGATTTTTTTTCGATAAAAAATCCCATTTTGATCCACCCCCTTTGGCAGGAAAACCATTTCCGATAGGTTTATGTTGAGAAGGCATTAGTCTTCCTAGGATAAATAGTTTCCAAAAAAACAAGGGATGATAAATTTGCGATGCAATTGGAAGCTGCACAAATGCACCATTTTCATCCTCCATACATACATCATCACTAAATCTCCAATAGTCCTTTTTGGGTACCTTCGTAAAATCGTAAAAATATGGTGAGCTCGTATTTTTCCCACCGGGGAATACAGAACTTTCTATCTTCATTTGATTATGCTCCATTGAATCCTTAATGTCCGTGAAGGGTTGTATGCACCATCCCCCTGCCCTATATGAAACAATTTTCTGAGCGGCACACATTTGTAATTCTCTATGATACCTCTCAAATATTGAATTGATCTCCTCAGAATCAAAATCCGATAGTTTATATCTGCTTAAGTTAAATTCCCATTTATTTTCCCACTTTGCATCCTCCCAGTGTGGATGAATATGTAAAGCCGTTTCGTGGCCTTGACTATCCCATTCATGAATTTGCTTTTTGATTCGATTCACTTCACCCTTAAATGACTCCGTATTTGCACCTTTAACAAGCATGCCCGCATCAACAAAAAAGGTAAACTTTGAGTTATAACGCTGCGAAATATTCAATAATCGATTTGTTGGCTCAATCATACAAGCGTTTACCGTGCCACTTTTGTGACCAAAAAACATTTCATAATCCCAGGTAAATGCTATCTTCAAAACTCGCCTTTTGGTGTATACATTGTAATTTTCTCGCTTTTGTATTTTTCAATCATTACATCCAGCATTTTCTTCGCATCAAACAAATAGCTCTCAGCCTTACCAATATAAACCTTTTCACATACTTCATTCTCGATAAACATTGGAATTAATTCATTGCATTTTCGTTTTTTCGAAAATACAGGGTTATGCGCCTTAGTGGTAACCGTATGCAGTATGCCTTTTGAATCTTTAATTTTCACAGGAAATTCATCTGCTGTGTAAACTGGATAATGGAAATCAACGGAATCTTCCAAAAGGTGCAAGCTGGTACCCGCATTGTCAAGATGAACTCCAATGTAGAGAATTTTACCATTTAACTCAGTTAATCGATGAAAAGGAGAATTCTTGGTATATGGTGTGACCTCCCCAAAATGTCCATCAGTTAAATATTTTGCGTCCTTTCCAAAAGCACATACTGGTTCTAAATAATTTAAGCTTCTCAAAACACCATCTCGATTTCGAAAACTTTCCGTAATGGCGCCTAAAACAGATGGAGTATTTAATACATCAAATACTTCACCCTTGCTAACAAAATCAAGCTGCAAAAGTCCATTTGCACTTGATGGCATCATTAAATTCCCGTTCGAACCTATCAATTCTAACAAAGCATCCACCACATCGTCAGGCCCATTATTTACGTAACCAATTTTGCTTAAACTTGAATGAACCAAAACAGAGTCCCCCTCACGAAGACCAATCTTAAAAAAAATATCTTTTAAGTCATTTTTACTGAGTCCCTTACCAGTAACTCTTTGTTGCTCTATATTTTTATTGATTTTAGCCTTTTTATTCTGTCGATAATTATCAATTATGAAATTGGGTAATAAACTGCGAATAAAGATCTTTAGCTTAGACATAAACTAGAAACGAAAACGAAACCTATATAT
>WTIB01000310.1 GCA_011522905.1 Crocinitomicaceae bacterium
GGTAATATCACCCATTGGAGTGGTAAGATGAATCAGCAAACGATCTCCAGACTGAGGCTCTAATGGAATATCAAAAGCATCGCATTCATTGATGCGCTTTTCAAGTGCCTTTTGATTGTATGTCGAGTCTTTGGGGTCCAATTCACTTGGAGGTAAGGTGACTCCAATAACCATTTCGTTTTTGTGTGGATTTCTTCTGTAAAAAATCCAATAATTGTCCAATTCCTCGATGTCCATTTCAGGTCCACAAGTACAAAATTTAATTTGATCAGAAACCTTGCACATAACTAAAGCCTCCAAATCTGTTTGGGATTGTATTTCTTGACTTTCGTGTCGCTTTCTCGATTGGCTACCCGAATCATTTGCTTGGCCAAAAAGTCCACAGGCATTGGCATTTGAGAACGAAGTATGCCAAGCTTATTTACCATATTGAGAAATTTAATCCCTGACTTTTCATTGCTTCTTAAAAATTGTCCTCGGTCAAGCATAGGAGGTTGAAAGATATGCACCTGTCTGAAATTCAATTGGATGACGGCATCTTCCAATTGTCCTTTGATTTTAGGGTAGAAAAATGGCGACTTACTACTGGATCCCGTAGAGCTCACGAGTAGGAGGGTAGGTACCTTATTTTCAGCTGTGGCTTTAGCCACCTCAAATTGATAGGTGTAATCGATTTTGTATTGCGCCTCTTTGCTTCCAGCTGTTTTTAGGGTTGTTCCCATGGCTGCATATAGCTCGTCTCCTTTGAGCTTTTCCTTCCAGTCATCATTAATGGCATCAAAATTCACCACATGCACATGAAGTTTGGGATTTTTGAGCTCCACTTTTCGACGAACAAAAATATGCACCTCTCCATATTTTTCATTCTCCAAAAGCTGGGCTACTAGGGCAGTGCCTGTAGCGCCTGTGGCTCCAATGACGAGGGCTTTTTTACTCATTACTGCTTAATAAATCGTTTGTAGCTGTTGCCTATTTTGAATGTATATATTCCAGGACAAAGCACACTAACATCAATACTTCCTTGATTAGATGGAGTGGTCGTCTGCATCATAAGGGCTCCTTGCTGATTGTACACCTCAATTTGTGTATTATACTCGCCTGACAGATTGAAATACAAATCCTTGATTACAGGATTTGGATAAAGCGATATGTTTGTCATATCATTTTCTTCAAGGCTGTTTTCTGGACAGTCAATTAGTCCTCCTCTGTTGTATTGCGATACAAAATTCCAAATTTCAGTGTCTGCATCAATGTCCATGTTTCCAAATGTGCCTGGCCAATCATGCCCGCCTGCATTGATCTTATAATGCACAAAGCTCACACAGCCATCTCCATTTCCCCATAAGTATTTTTCCACTGTGCTTCCATCTGATGAATTCGTGTTGGGTACTTGAGAAATGATTGGGTTGGGGTCCGTATTATTGTAATTCGTCCAATAGGCATTCATATCATCAGAAGATAGGTAATAAGTGACTCCGTTATAAACAACCCCAGTATATACTGAGATGGGATCATCGGTACCCAAAATTGTCATTACTGCAGTTGGATGAGTGGGATTACATTGGTCGAGGGTGTATGTTGCCATTGTTCTTGCAACTGCAACACCCGCTGCAATTTTATTATTGAGTCGGCAAAGTAATTCATACGTAAATTCACCACCTAAAGAATATCCGCAAACGTAAACCCTGTTCTCGTTGATGTTGTAAGCCGAAATCATTTCATTCAGAATTGATTCAACAAACGGAACATCGTCAAAATCAGTAGGGTCTTTATGAATCCAGTTGTTCGAATTGCCATCATTGGGATCAGGAAAAGCCTGAGGATAAACAATAAGAAAATTTGCCGTGTCCGCAAAAGGACGCATATCGGAGAGGTTAATTTGATCTTGACTTGTGCCACCGCCTCCGTGAAAATTAAAAAGAAGGGGAACGGCAGTGTTTCCATCATACGTCGGAGGGATGTAAAGCTTATAGCTTCTGTTGTTTCCCGCGTGGGTGGTATTGATTTCGATTAATTGTTGGCCATTAAGACCAAATGTCCACAGACTTATACCTACAATGATTAAGGGTATACGAATGATTTTCATTGTGAATGATTTAAAACTACTACACCCCTAAAATTAATAATGTTTAATGATTTCTGGCCACCAAAATCAGCATAACCAATAATATCAGGTATGCTCCCTGTACAAAGCGTAGTATTTGATAATCGTAGGTTTTTTTATCTACCGCTGGTCCTGCCTGAATGGTTTTTTGAGCTGCTAAAATAATCGCTGAAACTAAAGCTGTTTGTACAATTCTCAATTGATAAATAGGTGTTCCCCATGCTTCAGGATATACACGAAGCTTGATTTCTAAAGCCAATAAGACGAGGGTTAGTAATCCTAACATTAAAAAGTTTTTACTTAATGGTCCATGTGTTTTTTTGAGTTCCTGACCTCTCGAAAAAAGCAAAAAGGGTAGGGCGATGGCAAAAATGAAATACGAGCCATAAAGCACATGAGGAATTTCAGGCCAGTGCATGATTCTAAATAAGGCAAACAATAGCGTGATTGAATATAGCGCTGGTAAAATAGCATATTTTGATGACCGTATGCTAAAAGCAAATTGAATCAGCACAATCGTAAGTCCCACCATGGAGGTCATCAGCATAATTCCTGCACCTGGCAAATGAAATACTTTAAAGGCTACAGCCGATAGGTAGATGATTCCCAGCATACACGAAATATTATGCCTTGACATGAGCTTCGGTGATCGATGCTGAATAATTCTGTCAAGCAGCAAGACTGCCATTCCTAGGATGGCTGAGCCAAGAAGCGCAGCAGCTCCAGGATAGTGCATGAATTTAAATACCAAGCCAATTACCAATACGATACCCACGAGGGCCTGAATGCTTCTTCTGATCATCTGTGATTCATTTTAGGTTTTAAGATAGATAAGCGATATCTATAACTTCGTTACACAAGATAGAAAAAAAGCACCAAGTAGCTGTTTATATTAATCGAATCATCACTCGAAAGTGAAATTCATCCATAAGTAGGCATTCGGCCCAAACGATATTAGACATTGGTTCGCGCTTAAAATAAATAAGCTCCCATGAATTGGCCTCTCGTCGGCAATTGTTGTTTGTCCCTGGAAAGCGCCACTCCACGTGGCGCTGTATGACTGCCTCTAATACTGCTCGAGATGGATCAAGCTGTAATCCTTCTATGGGTTCTTTTTGCCTCCATTTGAAGTAGGGCTTCATTCTTTTGTAGTGTTCTTTCCAGTTCATGATTTGCTATAAAATAAGTCAATTACTTCGCCATTTTCTTCTTCAATAGAGAAGAAGTATTGGGTTTTATCTTCTATTTCTTTCACCACAACATCATAATTATCCTTGTATCGAATACAATAAATAATCAGCACTTTTGAGGACCTGTACGGATGTTTGACCCACCAAAAAACAGGAACTTTGGATAATTCATAGACATTTGGCTGTTCTTTAAAATCTGAATATTCAAATAGCACCTTTGTGCACAATTGAATGGCTTCCTTCTTTGAATTGACAATGCATAGATGTTCTTTTTTATCAGTCCATTTAAATCCGTTTGTTTTTAAAAAATCCTGTGCATTCGTTGTGAATATGAATGAAATGCAGAATATAATTAGGGTGATTCGATTGAAAGTTTTCATAATTTCTATTTTTTAAGAGTGGGTAATATTTGTATGCTG
>WTIB01000055.1 GCA_011522905.1 Crocinitomicaceae bacterium
TTCTAATATTGATGGGACTTATCTAAGAACAAATGGAACGATACCAAAAAGTTTAGATGAATTTACCCTTTTTGAATTTTCTGCAAAATGGGATGTTGTTCCAACCATGCTTACTCAATGCCATGTGGACGTGGTTAAAGGATTCATGGGGCAAACAACGGACTTTAAAAAAGACTTGATTAAATCTGATGTATTGATTTTAGGTGAAACAAAAGCAGCTGGAACAGCCAGGTATATTCATGGAGAATATGGACAAGGTACTTGGACATTTTATGGAGGTCATGACCCAGAGGATTATCAACATTTTGTCGGAGATCCACCTACAGACCTTAATTTACACCCAAATTCTCCCGGCTACAGATTAATCTTAAATAATATTTTATTCCCTGCTGCTAAAAAGAAAAAGAGAAAAACATAAATTTTCATTAGTTTTTGATGTTTATTGAAAGGTTTTTCTTAAACTTGTGTGTTGTTAGGATGAAACGTGTCTTTTCATCAACTCTTAATCCCTTTACTTTTATTCATAACATTAATGGACAAAAAAACTTTAGAGAGTAAAAGCATATCCGATTTAAAGGTTATTGCATCTTCATTAGGACTCTCAAATATCGAATCACTAAAGAAAGCTGAATTAATTTCGAAAATTCTTGGAGATGAATCCGAAGAGAAAACCTCTGATTTATCGAGTAAATCAGATGAATCTTCAAAGGAAAAAGATTCAAATAATGTACAGCCTCGAAAAAGAACCAGAAAAAGAATAATGGTTGAGTCAGCGACAGAAGTCGAATCTCAAACGGAAAAAGAAAAGACGGAAGAGAAAAAGGGTAAAAATGAGCTTCCTTTTGAGGATCATTCTAAAAACAATGATCAAAAAGATAAATCAAAAGATAATAATCAAAGTGAGCAAAATAACCGAAACGAACAGAAGAAATCCAATGACAATTATGACCTTGTTGGAATTGTGTCTGCCGAGGGTGTTTTAGAAGTCATTCAGGATGGATATGGTTTCCTGAGATCATCAGATTATAATTACTTACCATCTCCCGATGATATTTATGTTTCACAAAATCAAATAAAACTATTTGGGTTAAAAACAGGTGATACAGTTAAAGGAACCATAAGACCACCAAAAGAAGGTGAAAAGTTTTTCCCTTTGGTTAAAGTGGAGTCAATAAATGGAAGAGATCCATCTTATATTAGGGACCGTGTTCCATTTCAATACTTAACACCACTATTTCCATCCGAAAAATTTAATCTCACTGGACACAAACAAGAAACATTATCTACTCGTGTAATGGATTTGTTTTCGCCTATAGGTAAAGGTCAGCGAGGAATGATTGTTGCCCAACCAAAAACGGGTAAAACAATGCTATTGAAAGATGTAGCGAATGCAATTGCTGCAAATCATCCAGAAACATACTTAATCGTTCTACTTATTGATGAAAGACCTGAGGAGGTAACAGATATGGCTAGAAGCGTTAAAGCCGAGGTCGTAGCTTCTACCTTTGACGAGCCCGCTGATAGACATGTCAAGGTTGCTAACATTGTTCTTGAAAAGGCAAAAAGAATGGTGGAATGTGGCCATGACGTTTGTATTCTACTAGACTCTATTACACGTTTAGCCCGAGCATACAATACGGTTTCTCCAGCATCAGGTAAGGTCTTATCGGGTGGTGTTGACGCTAATGCTTTACATAAACCGAAAAGATTTTTTGGTTCAGCAAGAAAAATCGAAAACGGTGGATCCTTGTCAATATTGGCTACTGCTCTTACAGAAACAGGTTCAAAAATGGACGAAGTTATCTTCGAAGAGTTTAAGGGAACGGGAAATATGGAACTTCAGTTAGATCGAAAAATATCCAACCGAAGAATCTATCCTGCAATAGACATTACCGCATCTGGTACAAGAAGAGAGGATCTACTTATGAGCAAAGATGTGATGCAGAGAATTTGGTTAATGCGTAAGTTTATTGCAGATATGAATCCCGTTGAAGCCATGGAATTCATGAAATCTCATATGGAAAATACCAAATCAAACGAGGAATTCCTCATCTCTATGAACAGCTAGGATGAAAAGCTCCGTTAAGATTGGATTACTCTTTTCTTTAATCCTGATTCTGATCAGAATGATTTTTTTTCTCGCTAAAATAGAAATTAGTGAGAAGCCTATAATGTTACTGAGCATGTTGTCTATAACCTCATCAGCTTCAATAGCTCTATATATTTCAAAACGAAAACAAAAGAACCAAAACAATCTTATTGACGACTTAAAAACAGCCATGGCACCTGCAATGATATTCGCTGTAATCGCAAGTTTTTTTTCGTATGTATACTACAATAACATCAATAAAGATTACATCTCAGATAAACTGAAACTCGAGGAAATACGATGGAGCGATTCGACAAATATACAAGAGATCAAAAGCAAGAATAAAATGGCCTATGACAATCTTTCTGATGAAGAAATTAAAAGTCAACAAATGAACACGGCAAAGACTTTATTATCACCCTCATTCAACATGTCAATTTCTTTATTAATCATGTCAATTTGGAGCATACTAAACGGACTTGTTCTTGCACTTATTTTTAGACGTGTGATTTTTAAGAACTATTTTGATAGCCCCTCGCCTAAAGATTCATAATCTATTCCGTCAAAATTTCCTGAAGACATCATTAACAAAACAGCATCCTTCCACGATTTGCTTTTCAATTGATATAATACATCTTGTGTATCGTTCAATACCAAAACATCTCCTCCAAAAGAATCAGCAACCAATTCTTTTGTTATTGGGGACAGCTTTTTATGTTTTACTACTTCATGGCTAAAGTACACGATTGCTTCATCCGCACTTTCCATGGATCCTTTGTATAGGGGTAAAAACTCTTTTTTAAGTGATGAAAAGGTATGCAATTCCATGCAAGCAATAATTTTTCGATTTGGATATTGCTCTCTTACTGCATTGGTAGTTGCCTTTAGCTTTGAAGGTGAATGCGCAAAATCTTTATACATCACAAATGATTCATTCTCTCTAACCTTTTGTAATCGTTTTCCCGCCCCAGTAAAATCAGCCATCGAATTCAAGAATCGCGCATTAGAAATTCCCATTTGATTTGCCAAATGCATAGCACCTATTAGATTTTGTAAATTGTGACTTCCAAAAATTTGCAATTCATAGAAATGTCCTTCATAATTGAGTCTTGTGCCTTTTTTTGTGGGCTCAAATTTAGGCGTAGAATAGGGCTGTATATTTAATTGTTTGCTGTATTTTTCACCCAATTTTCTAACCTCTGAATCCTCTTTATTATAGATAAGAACACCGTCTTTATGAATTAAGGAGCAGAACGTATCGAATTGGCTTACGTAATTCTCAAAAGTCGGAAACACATTAATATGGTCCCAAGCTATACCACTGATGATTGCCACATCCGGATGGTATAAATGAAACTTTGGGCGTCGATCTATAGGAGAGCTTAAATATTCATCTCCTTCAAGAATCATATATTCAGCTTCGTCAGTGAGTTTGACCATGCAGTCATAGCCCTCAAGTTGAGCACCAACCATATAATCAACGTTTATGTCCATTTTCATACAAGCATGTAATAGCATTGAAGTTATGGTGGTTTTACCGTGACTTCCTCCAATTACAATTCTTTTTTTGAATTTACTTTGTTCATATAGATATTCAGGATAAGAATAAATCGGTATT
>WTIB01000084.1:0-4216 GCA_011522905.1 Crocinitomicaceae bacterium
GATCATTTACAGATTTAATCATTGCCTTTTCAATAAAATAGGCACAGAGAATTGCGGATATCCAGGTTGGGAACTTTCCCTGTGCACCTGTATAAAGAAAAAAAGCATGAGCGAATCCACCACACACTGATCCGATACCAAAGGTCAAGAAGAAATAATACCAGTATTTTAAAAAAGAATGCTCTGATCTTCGTTTTCTTAAGCAAAGCGCGAAAAATAGGCTCATGGAACCCATCAGTAAATCGGTTATAAGAGCGTTAGGCTCTAGAAGCGTAATGCCATTAAAGTTAAACACGATTTTCGCAAAATCTTCTCCAATCAACATATTGCAAAATATTGGCGACAAATTTAGTTTTTCTTTTTTATGTAGCTCAATTATGGTGAATATTATATGATTTAAAATCATGTTTGAGTACAAGTTTTTGATATATTTATTCAATGAACTTATCTGTTATTATTACAGCGGGAGGGATTGGTAAAAGATTCTCATCAGAAGTACCAAAACAGTTTTTATCATTAATGGGGACTCCAGTTTTAATGCGCACCCTAAATTCATTTTTCAATTGGAACCCGATGAATGAAATCATTCTCACCCTACCTACAGAATGGATTAGCTATTGGGAGAAACTGGCTAAAAAGCATGACTTTAAGATTCCACATAGAATTGTAGATGGAGGAAAAGAAAGGTATCATTCTATTAAAAATGCATTGGACATTTGTTCTGGAGATTTTGTTATGATTCATGATGGAGTAAGACCTTTGGTCGATAAAGGCACCTTGAATCGTTGCCTGAATGCCTTAAAAAAGAATAAAGCAGTAGTGCCATATATTGAGCTAAAAGATTCAATTAGGGAACTCAACAGGGATAATTCAATATCGAGAGATCGGAAAAATTATGTTTCCGTTCAAACACCTCAATGTTTTGATTTGAAATTGATTCAAAAGGCTTACCAAGGCGAATACCTAGACATTTTTACGGACGATGCTTCTGTTGCTGAAAATAGTGGGATGGAGATTTATTTAGTCAAAGGAAATGAAGAGAATCTTAAGATAACAACACCAATTGATTTCAAGATTGCAGAATCTTTAATAAAAAAGTGAAATGAAAGCACCGAAAAGCCTAATTCCCGGGGACCTAATTTCTATTGTTGCTCCTGCCAAAAGTATAGAAGCTGGTTATGTTGAATATGCCGTCGAAGTCTTGAACAAAAAGGGATATCGAACAAAGGTTTCTCAGCATTGCCTGGGTCAATATAACTATTATTCTGGAACGGATGAGGAGCGACGTTTAGATTTTCAGGAGGCATTGGATAATCCAGAAGTAAAAGCCATCCTTTGTGCACGTGGAGGTTATGGCTCGATAAGAATTTTTGACCTTCTCAATTGGGATGAATTTAAAAATTCGCCAAAGTGGATTTTGGGTTTTAGTGATGTTACTGTATTCCACCACATCATTCATTCTTTTAGGATCCAAAGTATTCATTCTACAATGCCACTAAATTTTAGAAATAATTCGGTAGAGGCCATAGAATCTATGTTTTCTGCAATTAATGGAAGTTTATTCAAAGTCACTTGTGCGCCATCTAAAAGGAATATAAACGGGACATCAAAAGGTGTACTTGTAGGGGGTAATCTAAGTATAATTTACAGCTTACTTTCTAGTGATTATTGCTATGATTTTACGAATAAAATTTTATTTATTGAAGACTTGAGCGAGCAGTACTATCATATTGATCGAATGATTCATGCATTGAAAAAGGCCGGTATCTTTGATAAAATCAGGGGTTTAATTGTCGGCGGAATGACAGACCTTCAAGACACCAAAGTTCCTTTTGGCATGAATGCCTATGAAATTATACTGGAACATGTGACTGGATTAGATATTCCGGTTTCTTTTGATTTTCCCTGTGGACACATTGACGACAATAGGGCTATGATTTTGGGATCAGAAGTATTATTTCAGGTTTCGGATTTATCCGTAGAATTAGCTTATGTATAACGATTCTAAATAAAAACCATTTGTTTATTATTTTGTTATATACAATACCTTTGCATCGAATAAAAGAGTCTTTGATATGAGTAAATCTGCATTTATTAAATCATCTATTGCCAAAAAGTACTGGATGGCCTTAACAGGCTTGTTTTTATGTTTGTTTTTGGTTGGACATTTGATTGGTAATCTACAGTTGATCGTTAAAACAGGAGAGGAGGGTCGTCGCGCCTTTAATGAATATGCTTATTTCATGACGCATAATCCTGCGATCATGGTGTTATCATATTTAACTTATTTCTCTATTCTTTTTCATGCTATTGACGGCATAGCTTTATTTATCCAAAATAAAAAAGCGCGTCCCGTAAGTTATGCTTACACAAAACCTAGTGCCAATTCATCATTTGCTTCTAGGTACATGGCGCTTTTAGGTACTTTGGTTTTGGTATTTATTGCCACTCATATGTCTAACTTCTGGTGGAAGATGAAGGTTTCTGATGATGTTCCGATGCATTCTTATTACTCTACATCATCTCAAGACACTATGTATTTAACCCATAAAGGAGAACAGATTTCCACGAAACAAATAAGGGAATTTGGTGAAATCAAGGGAACGCAACTGATATTTAAGGCGGACAAATATACGGTATCAATGGAGAGGCAGATTGACGATATTTTGGAACAAAACCCGGATATTTCAGAAAATGACCTTGCTTTGATAGAGGAACAAAAGCAAAAACTAAAACAATACAAAGATGAGATTATAGCGGAAGGTTACAAAGATTTACATACCGTGGTAATGGAGTTTTTCAGTAAAAACAATAAGAGTAATACAGGTGTTCCGCTCGGGTTACTTGGAATGCTATTTTATGTGTTTTCAATGGCCGTCTTAGGGTTTCATCTTTGGCATGGATTTGCCTCTGCATTTCAATCTTTGGGGCTTAATCATCCAAAGTATTCACCAATGATAAGCATGATAGGGAAAGGATTTGCGGTAGTAATTCCCCTTTTATTTGCTATTATACCGGCTTTAATTTATTTAAACAGTTAGAAAAAATTAGTTATGTCAATTTTAGATTCTAAAATACCTGAAGGACAGATAGACCAGAAATGGACAAATCACAAGAACCACATGAAATTGGTGGCTCCAAACAACAGACCTAAAATAGATGTCATAGTAGTTGGGACTGGGCTTGCCGGAGCATCAGCGGCTGCTTCTTTAGGCGAGATGGGATACAATGTGAAGTCTTTTTGCTTTCAAGATTCGCCAAGAAGGGCTCATTCCATAGCCGCTCAGGGAGGAATTAATGCGGCAAAAAACTATCAAAACGATGGCGATAGTACTTACAGACTTTTTTATGATACCATAAAAGGTGGTGATTACAGATCAAGAGAAGCCAATGTTTACCGATTAGCCGAAGTGTCAGCAAATATTATTGATCAGTGTGTGGCACAAGGTGTTCCCTTTGCTAGAGAGTATGGTGGGCTTTTAGACAATAGGTCATTTGGAGGTGTTCAGGTAAGAAGAACATTTTATGCAGCAGGACAAACAGGACAGCAACTTTTATTGGGCGCTTATTCAGCCTTATCTAGACAAATTGGATTAGGAAGAGTAAAGATGTACAACCGTCATGAAATGATGGACATTGTCAAGGTAGACGGTAAGGCACGTGGAATCATAGCAAGAAATTTAGTCTCTGGGAAATTGGAGCGCCATTCGGCACACGCGGTTGTGATTGCATCTGGAGGATATGGAAATGTATACTTTTTATCCACAAATGCCATGGGAAGTAATGTCTCAGCAGCTTGGAAAATTCATAAGAAAGGGGCATTATTTGCTAACCCATGTTATGTTCAAATTCATCCAACCTGTATCCCTGTACATGGTACCAATCAGTCTAAATTGACATTAATGTCAGAGTCACTTCGTAATTCTGGTAGAATATGGGTTCCAAAAAAGAAAGAGGACGCAGAGGCTATACGCGAAGGTCGTTTAAAACCTACTCAAATAGCAGAAGAGGATCGTGATTATTACTTGGAGAGAAGATATCCTGCCTTTGGAAACCTAGTGCCAAGAGATGTAGCATCTAGGGCAGCGAAAGAGCGATGCGATGAAGGTTACGGTATTGAAGCCAACGACACCAATGAAGGCGTTTATTTAGATTTTGCCTCAGAAATCAAAAGTAAGGGCAAGCAGGTTGCTTATGCGCAAGGGGACCACAATCC
>WTIB01000084.1:4316-14074 GCA_011522905.1 Crocinitomicaceae bacterium
ATTGCGAATTACTTGGCCAATGAAATTCGTACCGGTGAAATTTCAACGGAATCCACGGAATTTGAAAAAGCAGAAATGGACGTTGCGGAGGGTATATCAAAACTAATGGAAGTAAAAGGATCAAAATCTGTAGATCATTTTCATAAAAGACTTGGCTTGATTATGTGGAATAAAGTTGGGATGAGCAGAAATGAAAAAGGATTAAAAACAGCTATTGAGGAGCTCAAATCATTGAGAGAAGAGTTTTATTCAGATGTTTTTATACCAGGAGAATCCAACGAGATGAATGCAGAACTAGAAAAAGCATTACGTGTAGCAGATCTTCTTGAGCTGGGTCAGCTTATGGCTGTCGATGCTTTAAACAGAAATGAATCATGTGGTGGTCACTTTAGAGAGGAGTATCAAGACGAAGAGGGAGAAACATTGAGAGATGATAAAAATTTCAAATTTGTTTCTGCATGGGAATACAAAGGACAAGAGGCGACCAATTCGGTTTTACATAAAGAGGAATTGAAATACGAAGCGATTAAAATAGCTGAAAGAAATTACAAGTAAAAAACATTCATATGGCATCGAAATTTATTAATGTAACACTTAAAATATGGAGACAGAAAAATGCTGACTCCAAAGGAAAAATTGAAACTTATCAGCTTTCTAAAGTTTCGACGGATAGTTCTTTTCTTGAAATGCTAGATCAGCTGAATGAAAAACTCATTAGCGAGAAACAGACTCCTGTTGCCTTTGATCATGATTGTAGAGAAGGGATTTGTGGATCTTGTTCCTTATACATCGACGGGAGAGCTCATGGACCACAAACCCAAACAACCACATGTCAGCTTCATATGCGAAGCTTTAATGATGGGGATACTATTTACATTGAACCATGGAGGTCAAAAGCGTTTCCAATAATTAAAGATTTAATTGTAGACCGCTCTGCATTTGACCGTATTCAGCAATCAGGAGGTTTTGTATCTGTTAATACGTCGGGTAATACTATGGATGCGAATGCAATTCCAATTCCCAAGGCAGATGCCGATGATGCATTTAATGCAGCTACGTGTATTGGTTGTGGCGCATGTGTTGCGAGCTGTAAAAATAGTTCCGCAATGTTATTTGTGGGAGCTAAAGTTTCACAGTACGCACTTCTCCCTCAAGGTAAAGTAGAGGCAAAAAATAGGGTCCAAAACATGGTGAGACAGATGGATGAAGAAGGCTTTGGAAATTGCACAAATACTGGGGCTTGTGAAGTCGAATGTCCTAAAGGTATTTCATTGGAAAATATAGCGAGGATGAATAGAGAGTTTTTAAAGTCAAACCTTACCTCAGATAAATAAGAAGTTTTACTTCAGGACATTAACGGAACCGTTAATAACCACCTTTTCATCATTATCTTTTGGTTTGAATTTGATGACCCAGCTATATAGTCCGGCTTGAACTGGAATGCCTTCTTTAGCGCCATAAGATCCGTCCCACCCAGCTTGATGATCATTCGTTTTCCAAATCAATTCACCCCACCGATTATAAATACTCATTTCAAAATTAAATGGGTCAAAACCACTTGTAAAAATCGCTTTAAACAGCTGGTTGTGTTCATCAGCATCTGGCGTGAATGTATTTGGCACGTAATAAATGAGCTGTTCCTGATACGAAATCAAAACTGAAGCACTATCCGTACATCCCTCAGAGGAAATAGCGATAAGTGTAGCTAGGTAGCTATTTTCTAATGAAGTATTATATTGATGAGAACCCTCATTTTCATAAGAAGAATTTCCATCGCCAAAATTCCAAATATAGTTTTCTGCACCAAATGATTCATTATAAAAATGGACTGTCGAATTTCCGGGGCCTATGGTGTTTGGTGATACGGTAAAGGCAGCGACAGCTTCTTCAATACACACGATATCTTGATAGGTTTTTGATGTATCACAACCATTTACATCTACCATTGAAAATGTCAAATCATAACACCCGGTCTCATCAAAAATAAAACTTTGTGTACCACAACCAGATAGTGATATTCCATTAGAGAAATCCCACTGACAATTTAAGGCATCAGGAACAAGATTAGTCAAATCAAGAGCGTACGGAATAC
The DNA here is from genome assembly GCA_011522905.1 of Crocinitomicaceae bacterium. Lineage (GTDB taxonomy): Bacteria > Bacteroidota > Bacteroidia > Flavobacteriales_D > Crocinitomicaceae > UBA952. Next base: position 6,409 of record WTIB01000084.1, read on the forward strand.
ACCCTATATTATTCAAGGGGTCAATGTTTGGCAATTGCGCCACATTCATAAATGCTTGAACAGTATCGGTATTTTCGCAGTTATTGGCATCAGTTCCCATAACTATATAAGTTGTGTTTCCCGAGGGCCAAAATTCAATCGAACCTTGCCCCGAAGGAAGCCATTGTGTTCCATCATTCCATGAATAGCTTTGGGCTCCACTGGCATTTAGCGATACACTTTCCCCAAAACAAAAATCTTGGTCAAGTCCTGCCGAAACTACAGGTAGGGCATTGAAAAATACTTCCGTTGAATCAACACAAACAAAACCGTTGTCATCGGTAGCTGTAATCACATACCACAAAGACCCTGGAAAATCAGAAGGATTGTTATTCAAGTTTTGCCCATTACCGAAAAGACTACCTGATTGTGTCCATACGTATGTTCCGTTTGATACTGCGGAAGCACTTAAATCGAACACATCATTTTCACAAATTGGACCAGAATTTGAGGCGGTAATTGTGCAGCTACAATTTGGATCAGTATCAGATAAGATGGTAAGCTGAGTTATGTCGGTACAAACAAAACCGTTGTCATCAGTTGCGGTTACCTGGATGGGATAAGTCCCAGGGGCTAATGCAGGAATATTGGTTAAATTTTGACCAGTTCCCAATACATTACCTAACATGTCCCAAGTGTAGGTTCCGTTACTGACAGCTGTAGCATTTAAGTCAAATGTTGAGTTGAAGCATACGGGACCAGAATTTGAAGCTGATACTGTACAACTGCATTGAGGGTCATTTGCGGGTAATACGGTAACTGTTGCATCTGCACTTCCACTGGCAATAACTCCATTTCCGAGGTCCTCACTACCTGTTACAGTATATACGGTTGTTGATGAAGGAGAAACTGTAATGGTCGGTCCAGTTTGTCCACCAGGACTCCAAACGTAATCTGTTGCTCCCGAAGCAGTTAGAGTGGCATTATCTCCCGGACAAATGGTTGCATCATTTACCGTAACCACAATAACAGATGTACAACTTACATCAGCCGTACCAAAGAAATTCAGAGGAAGGTTCATGGTTTGACTGCTGTAATTTGAAAGACAAATGAGATATTGTTCTCCTGCAAGAGCCGGAATTCCAGGCTCAAAATTTGAAGGGTCTCCTCCAGGAGGCAGTGTTGAAGCTACCCCAGTAAATCCTTCACACATACCATTCCAATTACATCTGATAGGGGGTAAATTATTATTAATAATATCATTACACGAAGAAGCGCTATATGGCCACATAATCCAATCAAGACATCCAGTAGAGCCATCTGTTCCAAACGAAAATTCTAAAATTCCATTACTTGCAACATTAATCACCATCCATGTACTGTTCAACTCTCCAGCCAAAAGACATCCTGAATTTCCCGATCCGGGATTCGTTGTTGGATTTGATACATTGTTTCCATCCAACTCTAGAACTGAACCAGCACCACTAGGATCAATGGCAAACGTAGCGTTTGTACAAATATTTACGGCATCAACACAATCACTTGCCGTCGATGTTTGTCCAAAAATATTTTGGGTGATTAGAAAAAGGAAAATAAAAAGACCAACAGCTTTCACGTCATAAGTTTATACTTAAACGAGCCGTAAAGACGTAAGTTGCTTATCAAAAGATTACTTGATTTGACCTTTCTTGGATGTGTCTTTATACCACCCTTCGTTATCTTTAACCTCCACAGGAACATCTGCGGCATCGTTCAATTTTCTTTGAATGTTCATCCAATAGAAAAAACCACCGAATCCAAGAATTAATAGGAAATAATTGAACGCGTTGCCAATGATTTCGAAAATTTGAAAAGTCCATTGTAAAATATCACCTAGTAAAAAGAAAAAGTCTGTCGAATTCATAGTATCTATTTGGATAGCACAAAGAAAACAAATTAAATGCTTAAAACAAAATTCAGAGCTCGCCTAATAATTCGAAAGTTTCTTTAGAAGCATTTTGCTCCGCTACTTTTTTTGATTTACCTTTTCCAATACCATAATCCTGATTGTTTATTTGAACAACGATGGTATATTGCCATTGACCCTCAGCATGTTCTTCAGAGACAAGTTTGAAATGGAGCTTTAGTTTTTTCCTCTGACACCATATGTATAGCTTGGATTTAAAATCTATTTCTTCATGAAGTATTTGGTTAAAATCCAGATATTTTCGAAAAACGTATTCGTTTAAAATCTTTTTTGTTTTTTCATATCCCCCATCTAAATAAATTGCACCAACAATGGCTTCAAATGCATTTCCTTCAAGTGTAGAAATGTTTATGCTTCTACTCTTATTGTATAGTAGTACTTCTCGAATACCAATATCTTCTCCAAGCTTACTTAAGTTTTTTCGGTTTACAATTTTGGATTTAAGTTTTGTTAAAGCTCCCTCATCATTTTCAGGGAATTTTAAAAATAGGTATTCCGCCGTGATGGAGTCAAGAATTGCATCTCCAAGATATTCTAACCTTTCATTGGAATAATGGTGACCTTCTTCATTAATATGGGATCGATGTGTAACGGCTTTTTGAAAATAAGCAATGCGTTTAGGTCTGTAACCAAATTTTTTGAGAATGAAACGGTAAAGTTTAAGTTCACCCTCTGTTCTTTTATTTCTAAACAAAGGTATTTTCAGAGCATTAAGGCTTAAATTTCTTAACTATTACGCTAGTGTTGTGTCCTCCGAATCCAAATGTGTTTGAAAGAGCAATATTGACGGTGCGTTTTTCCGCCTTATTAAATGTAAGATTTAATTTCGGATCTAAATTAGGATCGTCGGTAAAATGATTTATTGTGGGAGGAACAATATCTTCTTTAACGGCCATTACACAAGCAATAGCCTCAATAGCTCCTGCGGCACCTAAAAGGTGCCCTGTCATTGACTTAGTTGAACTAATATTTAGTTTGTATGCATCCTCGCCAAACACTGCTTGAATAGCCTTAACCTCTGCCACATCTCCGAGAGGAGTTGAGGTGCCGTGAACATTTACATAATCAACTTCTGAAGGTGATATGTTTGCATCCTCTAGAGCTGAAAGCATTGTGTTTTTTGCTCCTAAACCATCGGGGTGAGGTGCCGTCATGTGATGAGCATCAGCAGACATACCACTACCTATGATTTCAGCATATATTGTTGCTCCTCTTTGAATAGCATGCTCATATTCTTCAAGTATTAAAGCCCCTGAACCTTCACCAAGAACAAATCCATCTCTATCAACATCAAAAGGACGAGAGGCCGTCTCTGGAGAATCATTTCTCGTAGACAAAGCTCTTAGAGCATTGAATCCACCCATTCCCATTTCGTTTACACAAGCTTCAGAACCACCAGTCACTATTGCATCTGATTTTCCTAAACGTATCAAGTTAAAAGCATCTATCAAGGCATTCGTTGCAGACGCACAAGCTGAAACGGTCACGTAATTTGGGCCTCTTAATTCGTGTTTGATTGAAATTTGACCAGCAGCCATATCTGCAATCATCTTTGGAATAAAGAAGGGGTTTAGCCTCGGGGGACCATCACTACCAAAGTAGTTTTTTGCTTCGTCTTGGAATGTATTTAACCCTCCAATACCAGATCCCCAAACAACACCAATTCTATCCCTATTGGGATTAGAGTCAAGTAAACCTGAATCTTTAAGTGCCTCATCACTTGAAACAATGGCATACTGGGTAAATGCATCCATTTTACGTGCCTCTTTTCGATCTATAAAATCTTCTACATTAAAATTCTTTACCTCACAGGCAAATTGTGTTTTAAATAAAGAGGCATCAAAATGAGTTATTGCAGCTGCCCCGCTAACACCAGCAATTAGGTTTTTCCAATATTCGTCTTTGGAATTTCCTATTGGAGTAAGCGCACCTAGCCCTGTAACAACAACTCTTTTTAATTGCATACGAAATGTTTATATGTTTAAAGTACTATTTTGCGTTGTCTGCAATGTAGTCGATTGCATCACCAACTGTCTGAATTCCTTCAGCCTTGTCATCTGGAATTGAGATATTAAATTGCTTTTCGAATTCCATGATTAGCTCAACCGTATCAAGGGAGTCAGCCCCTAAATCATTGGTGAAACTTGCTTCGTTTGAAACTTCACTTTCTTCAACATTTAATTTGTCAACAATAATAGCAACAACTTTATCTCTGATATCTGACATCTTTAATTATTTTAAGTTTATGATTGCAAAGAAAAAAACAAACCATCAAATAACAAAATAATTCTCAATTATTTATCAACGCTGCACTTTTAATGGAATCAATTTCGAGTCAATTATCTAACTTTGTTATTCAATGTAATGAAAAAGATCGCCATTTTTATTTCGGGAGCAGGGTCAAACGCACAAAGAATGATTTCATACTTTGCTGGACATCAAAAAATTAAAGTGGCTTGTCTCATTTCTAGTAAAGAAAATGTTCAAATTTCTACCATGTGCAAGAAACACCATGTTAGATACCATGAATATGGATGGAATGAACAGGACAAGGAACACATTTTAGATGTCCTTAAAGCAAATGGCATTGATTGGATTGTACTAGCGGGTTTTTTAAAGAAAATCCCTGAATCGATGATAAGGGCCTATTCCAATAAGATCATTAATCTTCACCCCTCACTGCTTCCAAAATACGGGGGTAAGGGTATGTACGGAATGCATGTTCACCGGGCTGTAATTGAAGGAAAGGAAAAGGAGTCGGGCATAACAATTCACTATGTTAATGAAGAATATGACAAGGGTAAAATCATTCAACAGTTCAAAACTCCAATTCAAGTATCAGATGATGCGAATAGTTTATCTGAAAAAATCAGAAAGCTAGAGACAAACCACTTTACTCAAACAGTTGAAAATGAAATCTTAAACCCATCTATCAGACATTCTGATTGAGGATATCCGCAAAATACCAACAATCTTCGTAGGATACGTACAAGGGTGCTGGTGCAACTCGAATCACATTGGGTTCTCTCCAGTCTGCAACGATACCAGCATCAGTAAGTTTCTTAAACATTCCTTTTCCGTCCTTTTTAAAAAGAATGGATAGCTGTGAGCCTCTTTCGGAAGATTTTTTTGGGGTAATAATTTCTAAGAAATCCTCGTGTTTTTCGTTGAGATTTTCAAGTAGGAATTCTAAATAAGCAGTAATTTGATCTCTTTTTTGACCAATTCTCTGCATTCCCGCTTCTTGAAATATTTGTAATGATGCCAAATGTGCTGCCATGCCTAAAACAGGAGCATTACTAAGCTGCCACCCCTCCGCTCCTTTAATGGGATAAAATTCATCTTCCATCATAAATCGCTGTTCCTTATCATGTCCCCACCATCCCGCAAATCGCGGAAGAGAAGAATTATCTGCATGCCTCTCATGTACAAATAGTCCGGATACTCCTCCTGGAGATGAGTTTAAATATTTATAGCTACACCACATGGCAAAGTCAACATCCCAATCGTGCAATTTAAGATTGACGTTTCCGGCAGCATGCGCCAAATCAAAACCTACATATGCTCCAGCATCGTGTCCAGCTTTAGTAATTTCTTTCAAGTTAAAATATTGTCCGGTGTAGTAATTTACACCCCCAATAAATACCAAAGCAAGCTCCTCTTGATTTTCGTTTATAGCAGAAATAATATCCTCATGCCTTATAGTGTGTTCTCCCTCTCTTGGACCCACCTCGATCAAGTCCTCTTTTGAATAACCATGAAATTTTAATTGAGACTGGATTGCATACTGATCGCTAGGAAATGCTTTCTTTTCACACAAAATTTTTCTTCTTCCGCCTTTTGGCTGATAAAACGAAACCATGAGCAGATGAATATTGGTGGTTAAAGAATGTGTAATTACAGTTTCTATTTCTTTAGCCCCCACAATTTCAGAAGCCATTTTGGTGAGCTGCTCGTGATAGCTATACCAGGGTCTTCTGGACTCAAAATGTCCGTCAACTCCAAAATGTGCCCAATCATCCAGCTCTTCCCCTATAATTTCCCTCGTAGTAATTGGCTGAAGCCCCAGTGAATTACCCGTAAAATAACGAATTTGGTTTTTATGGAAAGACGGAAATATAAATTGTTTTCTAAAATCCTTTAGGGGATCATTCTCATCCATTTCTTTTGCAAAAGACAACGAGGTTTTGAAGTTCATAAGTTCTTATTATTGCTAATTTTGTGAGCACAAATATAAGGATAATGAATACGAATATTGATCGATCGGTAGAGGAGTCAAATAAATTATTTGAATTGGCTAAGAAGGTGATTCCAGGAGGGGTGAATTCTCCTGTTAGAGCATTTAAATCCGTTGGAGGAAATCCAATATTTATTGACAAAGCTAAAGGTGCGTATTTGTATGACGCTGATGGCAATCGTTATATAGATTACATTGCTTCTTGGGGTCCAATGATCTTGGGCCACGCAAATGATGAGGTTGTCGATGCCTTGGCAAGAACTGCAGTAAAAGGGACGTCGTTTGGAATTCCCACGGAATTGGAAACAAAAATTGCATTACTTGCTACCCAAATGGCTCCAAATGTGGACCAAATTCGTTTTGTAAATTCCGGAACTGAGGCATGTATGAGTGCCGTTCGTTTAGCTCGAGGCTATACAGGTAGAGAAAAATTAATCAAATTTTCTGGTTGTTATCATGGACATGCTGATCCATTCTTAATTGAGGCGGGAAGCGGCGCCGTAACCTTTGGAACCCCCAACAGTCCAGGCGTCACCAAAGGAACGGCTAAAGATACTTTATTGGCGCCATTCAATGACTTAGAAAGAGTACAGGAAATTTTTGCCGCTAATGAAGGCGAAATAGCAGCGATAATTATAGAACCTGTTGCTGGTAACATGGGTTGCGTGCCTCCAGCGGAAGGGTTTTTAGAAGGCATTCGTAAGCTTTGTGATCAATATGGAACCCTTTTTATCTTCGACGAGGTGATGACTGGGTTTAGATTGGCACCGGGAGGGGCTCAGGAATTTTTGGGGGTAAATGCTGACATTGTTACCTATGGAAAGGTTATTGGTGGAGGCTTGCCGGTAGGCGCTTTTGGAGCAAGAAAAGAAATTATGTCAATGCTTGCACCAGAGGGGCCCGTTTATCAGGCAGGTACACTAAGCGGAAATCCTTTGGCAATGACGGCGGGATATACAACCCTGAGCATATTAAAAAACGATGAAGATATTTATGTTCGACTGGCAGATAAAACAAGATATCTTGCTGGCTTGATGAAAACAGCATTAAATGAAAAAGGATTGGACTATCAGTTGAATCAGCTTGGTTCTATGATGTCATTACATTTTTGTAAAGATGAGGTGGTTGATTTTGAAACATCGAGCAAGGGGAATAATGAGATGTTTAAAAAATATTTTCACTACATGCTTGATCACGGAGTATATCTTCCGCCAAGCGCATTTGAAAGTTATTTTTTAAATGATTCAATTTCTTACAAAGACCTTGATGAGACTGCGCAGATTTTTCGCGACTTTCTTATTTCTTTGTAACGAACATTTTACATATACTGTTGTTTAGACTTTAAATACAGTTAAAATGCAGCACAAAGGCAAAATTTTGGAAAAAGCAGTTCGGGAGAGCGGCATGCCTTTAACTAAGCTTTCTAAGAAAATGGCAAAAAGTAGAAGGTGGATGTACAACGCGTTTGAAAATGAAAACCTCTC